>VGSX01000064.1 GCA_016874895.1 Deltaproteobacteria bacterium | reverse complement strand
CATGAGCTCGGTTTCACCCATCTGCACAGAGCGGAAGGCAGCGCCCACTGCGTGCGCCCCCGCGGCACAGGCGGTGGCCAGGGCCACGTTGGGGCCACGAGCCTGAAAACTGATGGAGACATTCCCGGCCGCCAGGTTCGGCAGCAGCTTCGGGACGATGAACGGCGAAACTTTCTTCACCCCGTGCAATAACAGGTTTTCGTGCTGCTCCTCCCAACTACCCACCCCTCCCATACCGCTGGCGATAATTATGCCCATGCGATCAGGGTCCTCTTCCTCCAGGACTAATTTGGAATTATTCACCGCCTCCAAGCTGGCAGCCAGGGCGTAGCGGGAAAAATTATCGGTGTACTTGATGAGTTTGTTATCTTCTTTGGTGAGGTTTTTTTTGCGTTCGGCTAAAATCTGCTTCAAGTCGAAATCTTTTACCTCCCCGGCGATGAGGGGAAAATCATCCGGCGCCCGGAACCGCTCTCTGAATTCCTTTACATCACTGGCAAAGTGTGTGACCCGGCCAACCCCGGATTGCCCCTCCAGCAGGTGGCGCCACACGGTGGGGACGTCATTTCCCAGTGGAGTGATCAGGCCCAAACCGGTGACCACTACCCGACGCATCTCCACGGTCTTGATTCTTTGCATGCATATCTCCCTGGTATCATTTTTAAGCGTTCAGCTGTCCGCCAAATAACTAGAGACTATAAAACCTCTGTGTCCTCTGTGTCTCTGTGGTTATATTTTTGCCACAGAGGCCCAGAGGGCACCGGGAGGCTGATTGGTTATAATCGAACGCCTACTTTTTTTTCTTTTACGAACCCCTGCACCGGGTATAAAATCTTAGATGAAGCTTTTCGAGCCAAACGCTGATCCCAGCGTATGCTCCACCACTCCTAAGTATGCAGGCAATCATGGGACTGAATTCTGAAACCATTTCTCAGACCGAATTTATCAATCTGGTGAATTATTTTGCCGATGAACTACTGGACATTTGCCAATTTTTCGTTTCTCAGCATGAGGATAAACTTCCCGATACCGAGCGCCTCTTTGCCCGCCTGGCTTACGCTTCCAAGTTAGTGGAGGATTTATTGGACTATCACGGCGCCAAGAGCAACCGACAATGGTACAAGTATCGGGAACTCGTGGCCTCGGTATTGAATTTCTCCGGGGCCGCCTTTACCATGAAGCACATTGTCAGCCGGATCTCGTTCTATGAAATCGGGGCGGATAATTCCTTTATTTTTGCCAGCCAGTTAGTGCACCGTTTCCTGATTAACACCCTGATAAACCTCTGTCAAGAGTTGATTGCCGAAACCAGGCATTTAAATCTCAAGCTGTCCCGCTCCACCCTGGCCTGGGAGCACTTTGCCAATCTGTCCTCGAACCGGTTTCTCGAATTCGATATCACCACCCAGGACCTGCACGGTGAAAAACAGCATATCGTCCGCATCACCTCCGCCTATCTCAATATTGTCCGGGAGTTCGAGAGCCTGGGGTTTTATAAAAGATTTCAGGCCGAGGAGCTGCGTTCATTGATACCGGCCAGAATCAATGAAGAAATTCTGCGCAAATATGAAATGATCATTCATAATCTGCAATCCTCCTATGACACTTATATCGGCAGGGACAGCAGGCGCAGCGACAGCATTAAGTTTAAAAGCCTGCGGGACCATATCTCCATAGCCCTGCATCTCCTGGAATTGAGCGGGCGTTTATCCCATTATTTCGAACGGCATCTCTTCGATGTGGGCCGGAGGGGCGTCTATCTTGAGGTTCAGCAGGCGTTGTGCAAATTAGTCCATAACGAATTTTTATTGGATGCCATCATCAATTACGCCGTTTTTTATTGCAATGAATTTCTCTCCAAGGGAAAATCTTTAGCACAAAGTCTTTTGAATCAGAATATCCAGCACGACGAAATAACCGTCGGCGTTCCCGTGAAACTGGGTTTTCACAGCCGCCCCTGTATGCTGGTGGCCAAAATCGTGCAGCATTACGGCGGTCAGGTGGAAATGATCGTCTCGGATGACCGTTTTGACGCCGGCTCCATCCTGGATTTACAGTGGGCCGGCGGCAAAGTGCACCGGGAAAACCTCTCCCGGGTCAAATTTCAGGGGGATGCCAGGGCGTTGGCTGATATCAAAATTCTGGCCAGCATCAATTACGGGGAAGACACCATGGGAAAAGGCATCCCCCTGCCCCCGGAACTCGCCTACCTGCGATAAAGCGATGACTGCCCGGATTGAATGGTCCAGCGGCCATACACTCTTTGACCGGCCCCGTCGGTTTCTTTGGGGCGGCCGGTGGCTCGAGGTTGCGGCGGTGGTGGAACGGGGTTATTTACCGGATGGCGCTTTTCTCACCGTTCTGGCTTCTGACCGGAGTTATTACTGGCTGAGGTATAATTCCCAAGAAGATGCCTGGAGTATCTCGGCAATTCCTTGGGAATCAATCCTATCCACTTCTCCCGGAAGGCCTGGCTGCCCCGAATGAAATTAACTTATGAAAAAGAGTTGATGATTTTTTACATTTGGTGTATCCCGACGGTAAGAGGATAATGGTAACAGGGGACTCTAAAAAACTTCGTTGATTTTGTGCAAAGTTTGAGTTTACAATTCACCCTGATTTGCGATAAACTGCACAATAATATTTTTTAAAGCGTTCAGCCGTCAGCTTAAAAATGAAATTTATCAAGGTATCCTCATGTGACTGATTTCCTGAGTTGTCGGATACCTGATTTAACCCATGGTATTTGCTGAAAGCCGAACGCTCGCGACTTGTTAGAGCAGACAGGTCTGCTTCCACGAACGTAACGCCCTGAAGCGAGGCTGCAAGATGAAGAAAATCAAAACGACAATCAATGGCCAATACATGGAGCGGCTCTATTCTTTCTATTCCCCGTTTTATGATTATGTCTTCGGGAAGATTCTGGAGCCCGGCAGACGGGAAGCTTTCAAATACCTCTCCTCCCGGCCGCACCAGAAAATATTGGAAATAGGCATCGGCACCGGTTCCAGTTTAAAACTGTATCCCCCCCACAGTCATATTGTAGGTATCGATATTTCCGAGGGCATGATCAAAAAAGCCCACAAACGCCTGGATACCTGCCGGAATGGGCATAAGGTGGAACTGTTCGTCATGGATGCCTGTAACCTCACATTCCTGGACAACAGTTTTGACGCAGTTATCGCCTCTTATGTCATCACCACCGTTCCCGACCCCCACAAGCTCTGCCAGGAAATTCTGCGTGTTCTCCGCCCCGGCGGCCAGATTATCGCGGTCCAGCACTCCCGGGGGGAGAACGGCCACCTCCTGGAAAAAGCCAAGGATGTCCTGGCCCCCCTGTTTGTCCGCATCGGTTTTACCACGGATCTGGATGTCCTTAAGGTCATGCGGGAATCCGGCATGTGTATCGAACACGTCTGCGGCTGCAACCTGTTCCACCTGCATCGCCTCATTACCGGCACGAAAAGGCTATACGCAGAGTAAGTATTATTCCTGAGAGGGAAATAAGGCTTCACCTCGAGCCTCCTCATCCTAACCCCAAAAGTTATTTTATTTTGGTATGTACAAATCCCGGTTTCTATTTCCCTCTTCCTTCGAGGGGAAGGGTCGGGGTGAGGATTAAAAATTTATTTTAGTTCCTCAATAGTTGATTTTCCCTCTTAAGTGAGGCTAATCTTTGACTACCGTTTTTATCTGGCGCCGCCGCTATGACCCCGGGGTTTCCCCCAGCCTGGACATACCAGAGCTTTCCCTGCCCGAATTATTCCAACAGGCCGCCGCACAATTTCCGGATAATCCAGCCATTATTTTTTTCGGCAGAAAAATAAGCTACCGCAGCCTGCACCAGGCAGTTGTCCGGGCTGCCGGGGGGCTGGCCCGCCTCGGTCTAAAACCCGGCCAGCGTCTGGCCATCCTGATGCCTAACTGCCCTCAGACCGTAATCATCTATTACGCCGCCCTGCATTTAGGGGCCGTGGTGGTGATGATCAATCCGTTGGCTGCGCCCCGGGAAATCCTGGACCAGGTGCAGCGCACCGGGGCCGCCATGGCGGTGGTGCTGGACCATCTGGCTCCTAAACTCCAGAAACTCCGAGAAGAGTTGACCCTGCAGCAGGTGATAGTGGCCTCGGTGGCGGACTATCTGCCCCGCCCCTGGAATTGGTTTTATACCTATCAAGCCCGGCGGGATAAGCATCAGGTGGGGGCCCGCCGGGATCTGGACCAGCTTTCCTGGCAAGATTTCCTGGGTGAGGATGCCGCCCCGCCCCCACTGGCCGCCAGGAGCCAGGATATCGCCGTGCTGCAGTATACCGGTGGCACCACCGGCCTCCCCAAGGCTGCGGTTCTGACGCACCGCAATCTGGTGAGCAATGTCCTGCAGATCAATGCCTGGCTGCCCCACTGCCGTCCCGGCGGGGAACGGGTCCTGGCCGTGCTGCCGTACTTTCACGTCTTCGGCATGACCGCGGCCATGAACTGGCCCCTCAACCTGGCCGGGGCCATTATTCTGCTGCCCCGCTTCGAGGCCGGCAGCGTCCTAAAGACCATCCACAAATACCGCCCCACGGTATTTCCCGCGGTGCCCACCATTTTCATCGCCCTTATTCATCACCCCAGGATAAATCGCTATGATCTCTCCTCCCTATGGGGCTGTATCAGCGGTTCAGCGCCCCTGCCCCAGGACGTGCAGGAACAGTTCGAGAACCTGACCCGGGGGCGGATCATCGAGGGCTACGGCCTGACGGAAACCTCACCGGTCACCCACCTCAATCCCATTGCCGGCCCGAGAAAAAACGGCAGCATCGGCCTCCCCTTCCCGGATACGGAATGCCGGATTGTGGACGCTGAGACCGGGTGCCGGGATCTCCCCGTGGGCGAGGTGGGGGAACTCCTCCTGCGTGGCCCCCAGGTCATGTCCGGTTACTGGGAGAATCCCGCAGAGACCGCCCTCGCCATCCGGGACGGCTGGTTTTACACCGGCGACCTGGCCAGAATGGACGAAGACGGCTTTTTTTACATCGTGGACCGGAAAAAAGATCTCATCATCGCCAGCGGCTTTAATATTTTTCCCCGGGAGGTGGAAGAGGTCCTGCACCAACACCCGGCCGTGCAGGACGCCGTGGTCTTCGGGGTGCCCCAATCCTACCGGGGCGAGACGGTCATGGCCATCGTGGTCCCCAAGCCTCCCCTGACCCCCACCGCCGAGGAACTCCTGGATTTCTGCCGGGAACGCCTGGCAGCCTATAAGGTTCCCACCATCATCGAATTCCGGGAGGAACTCCCCAAAACCCTGGTGGGCAAAGTGCTGCGCCGGGAACTCCGAGACGAAGCCATGACCAGGTACGAGTGTTCCTAAGACTCTCATGGGAGGCGGCCAGCTTTACCTCGTTGTCAAGTTTTTGCCTCGTTCCCGAGTTGAACTTGGAAACGCTTCAGTGTTCAGAGCTGTGCCTTGATACCTAAGGCTCAGGAACACAATCATGGAGTCCCCCCAACTTCATTTCAGGCAGGGGAAAAAGCTGTCAAGAGAATCTTTCTTCCGGAAACCTTTTCCTGACCAACAGGTGATGATCAGAAAAATCCGCATTCAAAACTTCATGGCCCACCGGGCCTCCGAGATCGAGCTGTCGCCAGGCGTGACGGTGATCACCGGGCCCAACAACATCGGCAAGAGCGAAATAGTGGAGGCCATCCGTCACCTGCATTCACCCATTCTAAAAATCCTCTCACCCTTCACCAGCCATAAAGCCTTGACAATAATTTGCGAAATAGGAATAAATTAGTATATAATCGCCTTTGAAAGGCATAATACCATGTTCAAGAAAGTTCTGGTGGCCAACCGGGGTGAGATCGCTATCCGGATTATTCGCGCCTGCAAGGAACTGGGCCTCGCCACGGTAAGCATCTTCACCGAGCAGGACGCCAACGCCCTGCACATCACCAAGGCGGACCAGGCCATTCTGGTGACGCCCGGCCCCATTGCCGGGTATCTGGATTACGACCAGATCATCAAGGTGGCTAAATGGTCCGGCGCGGACGCCATTCACCCGGGCTACGGCTTTATTTCCGAAAACTGGCGTTTTGCCCAGGCCTGCGAGGAAGCGGGAATAGCCTTCATCGGGCCGACCTCCACAGCCATCCGGGCCATGGGCAATAAAATCCGGGCTCGGGAAACCATGACCGTGGCCGGCGTCCCCCTGGTGCCGGGTTCACCGGTGATCCAGACCGAGGATGAGGCCGCCCGATGGGCCGAGGACATCGGTTATCCTGTGATGATCAAGGCCAAGGCCGGGGGCGGCGGCAAGGGGATGCGGCTGGCGGCCACTTTAGAGGAGTTGCGGCACAATCTGACCATTGCCCGGGCCGAAGCGAAGAAGGCCTTCGCGGATGAGGCGGTGTACCTGGAAAAGTTCATCACCCACCCGAAACACATCGAACTCCAGGTGATGGCTGATAAATACGGCAATGTCATCCACCTGGGGGAACGAGACTGCTCCATCCAGCGGCGGCATCAGAAGCTCATCGAGATCGCCCCCTCCCTGGTGCTCACCCCGGAAAAACGGGAAGCCATGGGGGAAATCGCCAAGAAGGCGGCCCGGCAGATCGATTACCACACCGTGGGCACGGTGGAATTCCTGGTGGACCAGGATCTGAATTATTATTTTCTGGAGATGAACACCCGCATCCAGGTGGAGCATACCATCACGGAAATCATTACCGGCATCGATATCGTCAAGGAGCAGATTAAGTTGGCCGCGGGGGAACGCTTATGCTGCGCCCAGGAGGACGTCAGGTTCTGGGGACACGCCATTCAGTGCCGCATCAACGCCGAGGATCCCCGCAATAATTTTTTCCCGTCGCCCGGAAAGATCACCAAGTATCTATCTCCCGGCGGCGTCGGCATCCGATTGGACGGGTGCATTTTCGGGGGCTACGAAATCCCTCCCTATTTCGATCCCCTGTTGTCCAAGCTGTGCGCCTGGGGTAACACCTGGGAAGAGGCCGTGGACCGCATGAGCCGGGCCCTGAACGAGTATATTATCCGGGGAGTCAAAACCACCATTCCCCTGTATAAAAAACTGGTCAAGGACGCAGAATTTCGCAGCGGCCGATACACCACCGAGTATATGGAAAAAAAGATTCAGGAATTGACTTACGAGGACGTGAAGGAGCCCTTTGACATTTATTATGTGGCGGCTGCGGCCCTCTTTTTCGAAATGAACTATTTTTATACGGAAATGAAGTAATGCTGCTACCGGTGCGTATAACGGATACGACGCTGCGAGATGGGGTGGAGAATTTTGTCCTCAAGGAGCTGCATCAGGATGACCTTACCGGTCTGGGTAAGCTTCTGGATCGGGTGGGATTCTACTCCATCGACTGTTGGGGTGGCTCAACCTTCTACGCCGCCCTCACGGAACTGCAGGAAGACCCCTGGGAGCGCTTGAAAAGACTGCGCCGGGCCATACGCCATACCCCCCTGCAGATGGTGGTCCGGGGCCAGATGCTGGTGGGCTTCAAACCGTTCCACAAAGAAGTGGTACGCAAATTTCTGGCCAGGGCCGCCTCTCTGGGAATCGACATCTTTCGCATTTACGACCAGCTCAACGATCTGGAAAACATGCGGCTGGCCATCTCCATGGCCAAGGAACTGCGCAAAATGGTGGAGGCCACGGTGTTGTTTTCGCCCAACCCGGCGGTCAGCCAGCAGGACTACCTGCGCCTGGCCGAGGACCTGATCAGCCTGGGCGCGGACGCCATCTGCTTTAATGATAATCTTGGCATCATGACTCCTGATAAAGTAGCTTCCCTGGTCACCACCTACAGATGGCACTTTCACCAACCTCTGCGACTGCACCTGCACGATAATCACAAAAAAGCCGTGGAGGCCTATCTCGTGGGTATCCGGGCCGGGGTGGAGCGGGTGGATACCCTGCTGGGCCCCCTGGCCTGGGCCGATGGCCCACCGGCCGTGGAAAATCTCTTGGCCTCTCTGGAGGGCACCTCCTACGATCCCCAGGTGGACAAAGGCGCTCTGGACACCATGGCGGAGTATCTCCAGGCCTTAAAGGCCAGCCGCCGCTACCAGGAAACCTTGCCCCGTAAAAAGGAGGACACCGCCGAGGAAGGTTATGTGCCGGTGATGTTGAAAGAGTATATCAAGGAGACGCTGCGCCGCCGCAATGCCCGGGACCGGCTGATGGTAGCCTGCAAGGAAGCCCACCGGGTCTGGGGCGATCTGGGCTTTTTGCCTCTTAAGGGCCGGATCCTGGAAATCATCGGCGATCAGGCCATAAGCAATGTCCAGGCCGGGCAGCGCTATAAAAAGCTTACGGAAGACATGGAGGATTTGATTAAGGGACGCTACGGCCCCCTCTACGCCATAGCCAACGAAGAATTGCGGCAATTAGCTCTGAACGCCCGGCAGGCGGAACGGAAACACGCCTGGGAAGGCCGGCTGCGGCAGCTGCCCGGCCTCACCCAGGAAGAGGACATCCTGACCTATACCCTCTTTCCCGATGAGGCCCAGCGTTTCTTCCATCTGAGGTCCAAAAAACAGGCGGCCCCTCCCCCGGCCAAAACACCTGCCGCCGCCGCAACCCCGGCACCTGCGGCCCGTCCGGCCCCTGCCATCCCCCGGGGGCTCAGTCTGACCCTCAAAGGCGAGGAAATAGGAGCCCGGCTCGAGGCCATCGGTCCGCTCCGGGGCAATAAGCAGACCTTGTTCGTCAATATCGCCGATATGACAGAAGAAATCGAGGTCACCCTGCTCTCCAGCAGCAGCGGTCTGCCCGAGTATCTCATCACCCTGCACGGCGAAACGCACCACCTCAAGTTCAAGAAAGTATTCCCCAAGGAGGAGGAATACACCCCCATCTTTTTGGATATCAATGACCAGCTGGAAGAGTTTCTTATCAAACACCTGGACATCGACTAACTCCCCGGGGCGGCGCCAGGACGCCCCCGGCAGATATTAACCGGAGAAGACCATAGCTTCCTCATCATTCCCCTCGCCCCTCGAAGAGGAAGGAGCTAAAGGAAGTTAGTTTTTAACTAATTTTAGGGAGTTAATCGAATCTTGGCCAAAATGTTCATTTTCTAAAGCCCCTGGCCACTGACCACTGACCACTTTATTTTCTGATAGTGGAGGCTGCCATGAACGTCCGTCCCCGCACCCTGCCCATGGGCTGGTATCCCGGCTCCGGTCGGCAGGTTCAGAGCGAACTGGCTGCTTATGTGGCCGGGGTCAAACCCCTGCCAGTCGGCGTCACCGTGGCAGGTGGCGTTGTTCCCCATGCCGGGTGGTATTTTTCCGGTAAACTGGCGGCCCAGGTCTTCTTCCTGGCCGCGCAGACCCTGCAACCCCAGGTCGTCTGCCTTTTCGGCGGCCATCTCGGGGGCAACTCGCCGCCGCTCCTGGTGCAGGACGATGCCTGGGAGACGCCCTTGGGGAACGTCCCCCTGGCCACTATGATGTACGAACCCTTGCAGCAGAAAATCCCCTGCGCCCCGGAGTATCCCGGCGATAACACCATTGAAATTAACATCCCCATGGTCAAGTATTTCTTCCCCCAGGCCAGGCTCCTGGCCGTGCGGGCCCCCCATTCCCCCCAGGCCATGCAGTTGGGCCAGGCCGTGGTCCAGGTGGCCCGGGAACTGAACCTCTCCCTGTTGGCCTTCGGCTCCTCGGACCTCACCCACTACGGCCCCAACTACGGCTGGGCCCCTAAAGGCTACGGCCCCGCCGCAGTTAAATGGGTCAAGGAAGTGAATGACAAACTATACGTGGACCGGGCCCTGAATCTGGACGCGGCCGGGGTCCTGGAGGCCGCCGCCCGAGACCAGAGTTCCTGCAGCGCCGGGGCCACCGCGGCCGCCATCAGCGCCGCCAAAGCCATGGGAGCCACCCAGGGCCACCTGGTGGATTACTACACCAGCTATGACATCCGCCCGGATAACAGTTTCGTGGGCTACGCGGGGATAATATTTAAGGGATAACCAGATAAAGAAGGCAAACTTATGGAGAACACCATTCAACCTGAATTGATCAATAAATTTTCTGCCGTCGTCCATGGCCCGGATGGCGATCTTCTCCTTAGTCTCCTGGATATTCTCTATGACCGAATTACCGAGGCTGATTATGACGATCAATACCTTTCCCCGGAGGATATTGAGGCAATACAAAGAGGACTGGAGGAGATTCGTCAAGGCCGTTCATTGACATTGGAAGAGTATCGGAGTGGCAAGCGTCTGTGAACTATACTCTTATCCTGTCCAAGGAAGTTTGCAAAGAACTTGACCGGCTGGACAGAAAAACTGAACAGCGGCTTCAGAGGCGATTTGATGAGCTAAGTGTTGACCCTTATGCACCTCGTATCACAGATAAAGTAATAACCTTTCCAGGGCAAAGATATTCTAGAGTAGGAGATAGACGCATTTTTTTTGAGGTAGATGATAGTAGTCTCATAGTGACAATCATAGCCATCCGACCTCGCGGCAGAGCCTATCCAAAAGGGAAATAAATTTCCATTGCCCCAGATAGAATTACGTGACCAGAAAAGATGAGTTAAGTCCCGCCCCTGCCCTCACCAAGGGTGCCGAAGTCGACCTTGACATCGACAAACTGGCTTTTGGCGGCAAGGCCCTGGGCCGGATAAACGGCCTGGTGGTGTTCGTGGCGGGGGCCCTTCCCGGCCAGCGGCTGCGGGTCCGCCTCACCCGGAAGAAAGCCCATTTCGCCGAGGCCGGGGTGATTGAGCTGCTGGAGCAGTCCCCGGCCTACACTCCTCCCCGCTGCCGCCACTTCGGCCTCTGCGGCGGCTGCCCCTGGCAGAATCTGGCCTACGAGGCGCAGCTGCACTGGAAGCGGCAACACGTGCAGGAATGTCTGGAACACCTGGCCGGCCTGCGCCCCGAAGACATCCGGCCCACCTGCGCCTCCCCGGAGCAGTTTTATTATCGCAACAAAATGGAGTTCACCTTTGCCCCCCGGCCCTGGCTGCCGGCCGAGGAGCTGGCCGCGGGCAAAAACCCCCACGAGGCCGGGGGCGCCCTGGGTCTGCACGCCCCGGGGTCCTTCCAGCGGGTTTTCGACTTGACGGAATGTCATTTGCAATCATCCCAGACAGGTGATCTGGTGACAGCGGTCCGGGACCGGGTCCGGGCCAGCGGCCTCCCCGTTTATGACACCCGGCGGCATACGGGTTTCTGGCGCTTCCTGGTGCTCCGGGAGGGGAAGAACACCGGCCAGACACTGGCGCACCTCATCACCACGGACCAGGGGGACCCCAAAGCGGTGAATGCCCTGGGAGCCTACCTCCGGGAGCGTTTCCCGGTCATCACCACCCTGGTGCACTCCGTGAACGCCAAAAAGGCCCAGGTGGCCCAGGGTCAGGGGGAGCGCGCCCTCTGGGGCCCGGGATTCATCGAGGAGCGCTTGGCAGGGCGGCGCTTCCGCATTTCCGCGGGTTCCTTTTTTCAGACCAACACCAGGGCGGCGGAGGCCCTCTACGACGCGGTCATCCGCTTGGCGGAGCTCACCGGCGGGGAGACGGTGTGGGACCTGTACTGCGGCGCCGGCAGCATCGCCCTCTGCCTGGCCGACCGGGCCCGCCGGGTGGTGGGTTTTGAGTTGCTGGAGGCCGCCATCCAGGATGCCTACGCCAACAGCCGCCTCAACGGGGTGGACAACTGCCAGTTCCTGGCCGGAGACCTGAAGGACTGCCTGCGGGAGGCCATCACTTCTTCTCACCACCGCCCCCCGGACGTGGTCATCACCGACCCGCCCCGGGCCGGGATGCACCCCCAGGTCATCAAGGCCCTCCTGGAGATCGCCCCCCGGCGGATCATCGCCGTCTCCTGCAACCCCGCCACCCTGGCCCGGGACCTGGCCCTGCTCCAGGAACGCTATGACATCGCCGCCGTGGAACCCTTCGATCTGTTCCCCCACACGGCCCACATCGAATGCGTGGTGCGGTTGGAGCGGCGGTAAGAGATTTAATTTATTATTCTCAGGATGTTATCTTAACAATCGTATCCTATGATTCGGTTGACTAAATGCCTTTTTCTTGTTAAGTTAGGTTTATGTTCGATACGCGAAAGATTTCTGAAAACTTTCTTATATCAGAGGACATTGTAGTCTATTCTGGCGATTGTTTAGAATTTTTAAAAAAAATTCCAAACCAAAGTATACAGCTTATTGTAACTTCTCCACCTTATAATATCGGTAAGGAGTATGAAACGCGACTTAAATTAGAATCATATCTTAAACAACAAGAAGCAGTGATAAGCGAATGCGTTCGGTGCCTATCACTGCATGGTAGCTTGTGTTGGCAAGTCGGAAATTATGTTGCTAAGGGGTCTATTATTCCTCTTGACTCTGTTCTTTATCCGATTTTTTCAAAATTTGGCTTAAAAATGCGTAATCGAATAATATGGCATTTCGAACACGGCCTTCATTGTAGCCGACGCTTTTCAGGTCGTTATGAAACGATTGTTTGGTATACTAAGTCAGATGAATATATCTTCAACTTAGATTCAGTTCGAGTGCCCCAAAAATATCCGGGGAAAAAATATTTCAAAGGCCCAAACGCAGGTAAATATTCATGCAATCCTTTAGGAAAAAATCCGGGCGATTTATGGAATATTCCAAATGTTAAAAGCAACCACATAGAGAAGACAGAACATCCTTGTCAATTTCCGGTTGAATTGGTTGAAAGATTGGTTCTAGCAATGAGCAATACTGGGGATTGGGTATTAGATCCGTTTCTAGGAGTAGGCACTACCATAATCGCAGCTATTCGTCATAACCGCAAGGGAGCAGGTGCGGAACTTGTCCCTCGTTATGTGGAATTAGCCAAACAAAGAATACAACAGGAGCTTGCTGGTACTCTGAGAACTCGTCCTATGGACAAGCCTATTTATGATCCTGAGTCAACAAAGAACAGTTTGACTATTCCACCCTGGGAAAACGAGATTTTTGCAAAACAGCTAAAATTGCTTGATGACAAAAAATCCTATATTAAAAAATGATAATCGAAGAAACCTATTCACATTTGAATGGATTGGAATTTTTACTAGTCCATAAATCAGAGTTATGGAAAGAAATACAATGTGTCATTTCATCAATAGATGCTGAATCATGTAAAATAAAAATATCTAAAGAAAAAACTATGAAAGGTAAAATGCTTTACAGCCCAATTGCCTTAAATAAAGAATTCAAAAAATTATTGCGTAATCATTTATGGCAGGAAAGCAGAGTTAAATATTGGGTCACTAAGAGTGAAAAATTAATTAGAAGAACGCTTACCATGCCATCTGAGCAACAAAAGAAAGAAATTGAATCTGCAGGTGAATCTCCAATTTTTAGTTACAATCAGACTGATTTTATAAAGGATAGAGTTGCGTTAGAAGTGCAATTTGGTAAATATGCTTTTGTCGCTTACGATCTTTTTGTAAAGCACTTGGCCTTTTATATCGGAGATCATATTGATGTTGGCATTGAAATACTACCTATGAAGTCTCTCCAGACAGAAATGAGTTCAGGTATCGCCTATTATGAAGGAGAACTTTATAATGTCGTTAGGCAAGGACGCGGCGTACCTGCTGTTCCTCTTGTATTAATTGGAATCTCTACATAAAGCAATGGCACATAAAATTATCAATGCCCCCTTAACCATCCGAGTCGACGAACTCATCCCGGCCTTCGAGGATAATTCCTCCGGAATGCGGCACTATCTGGATTGCCAGACCGGCGAGGTTATTCCTGTCTTAGAATATGACCCGGAGAAGGAAGACCTGGAGCTTATTGAGGCCGAGCCGGATCGTTTCCGGCTCATCGACCCGGTGCCCTCCCAGGTGGGCTATGAGATCATGGGCGACTTTGTGGAGACCTTGCCCGAGGGAAAAATCAGGCGGAATCTGGAGCGGGCCCTAAAGGGGAAAAAACCTTTCCGCGGCTTCAAAGATGTGCTCTTGGATTACCCCGATATTCGAGAGGACTGGTTCAGTTTTCACGAGCGGGCCTTTATGGCCCTCATCCAGGATTGGCTGGAGGATGAGGGCCTGGACATTACCCTGGTCCCGTTCCAGTCGGCGGGATAATCCCAAGAGGGCCTGGCCTTAAACCCCG
Source organism: Deltaproteobacteria bacterium (assembly GCA_016874895.1). Classification (GTDB taxonomy): domain Bacteria; phylum Desulfobacterota; class Desulfobaccia; order Desulfobaccales; family Desulfobaccaceae; genus Desulfobacca. The sequence continues at coordinate 317 of VGSX01000064.1, read as the reverse complement.
CTTTTGGTGACCAGGGCCACCCCGATGCAGATAAAAATAGTCCCGGCCCACCGCAGGGGGGTGATGGTTTCCCCCAGAAAGTAAATGGCCAGAAAGGCGGTCAGGACATAGCTCAGGGCGGTGAGGGGCAGGACAAAACTCAGTTCGCACCAGGACAGGATGGCCAGCCAGAGGAAGAAGAAACCCGCCAGACAGATGATCCCGATGATAATTGAAGTATTGGAGAAAACCCTGACAAAGAGCTGGAACAGGGACTCAAGGGAGCAGGCGGAAACCGCCCCGATTTTTTTCATGCCATGGGCCAGAAGCATATCGCC
>VGSX01000063.1 GCA_016874895.1 Deltaproteobacteria bacterium | reverse complement strand
GGGCAGGCTGGACCACCTGGGCGGCGTGGACAATTTCTGCTGGCCCAGTATCCAGTTCGATCCGGTGAACAACCCCGACGGCAGATTCAAGGCTGCGCAACTGGTGCGGGCCAACTGGGCTTTGAAAGATTATTGCCTGGCCTACGGCATCCCCCTCCTGTCCGGCAAAGACAGCATGTACATCGACGGCCACCTGCCGGGAGAGTTCGGGGAAACCCACAAAGTTTCTGGCCTGCCCACCCTGTTGTTCACCGCCACCAGCGTCATCCCGGACGTGGCCGGGTGCCTCACCCTGGATTGCCAACAACCCGGTGATTACCTTTATTTAATCGGCAGAACACAGACCGAGCTGGGCGGATCGGAATATTATGAACTCTTCGGTTATGTGGGCCTGTGTGCGCCTAAAGTTGATGCCCCGGTCTTTCTCAGGTATTATAAGCAGGTAGAGGAAGCTATTCAGGCGGGCCTGCTGGCCTCCTGCCACGGCGTTTACCGGGGTGGGGTGGCGGTGCATCTGGCCATGAAGGCCATGGCCGGAGAATTGGGCCTGGAAGTGGATCTGGCCGGGGTGGCCGGGAGTGCTTCGACGGCCCTGTATGCTGAATCCGCCGGCCGGTTTTTGGTCACCGTGGCCCCCGCCGACTGCCAGCGGTTCGAGGCCGTGATGTCCGGGGCGCCCTTGCACCGCCTGGGCCGGGTCCGGGCCGACCAACGCTTTTTAGTGCACTGGGGCCCCAGGCCACTGATCCAAGCAGACCTGGGGGAGCTGAAATCCTCCTGGAAGGCGAGGTTCGGTGATTTGATTTAACTACAGCGACCCGTACTAGGGAGCAGTTACACCTGTTACACTGAGGAGGACCGATGCACGCTGAAATCCTGGTGCTGCATTTTTCAACAGAAATCGTCGATCAACCCATCATTTTCCGTCTGGTCAAAGACTTCGACCTGGAATTTAATCTCCTCAAGGCCACGATTTATCCCCGCCAGGAGGGCATCATCGTTCTGGAATTGCGCGGGCATCCGAAAAATTTCAAGGATGGGGTGAAATATTTAAAAGATTCCGGGGTCCAGGTGCAGAGGGTGGCCAGCGAGGTGAAACGTAACGAGGAGCGCTGTTACCAATGCGGCACCTGCACTGCGGTCTGCCCCACCGGCGCCCTGTCGGTGCAGCGGCCGGAGATGGAAGTAATCTTTGACCCCGGCAAATGCAGCGCCTGCGAGTTGTGCTGCCCGGTCTGCCCGGCCCGGGCCATGGAGGTGGCCATTAACCGGAATGCCGTGCCCTAGCCAGGGCGTAAGTTGGTGGGAATCATTAGTTAATGCACCCCCTCACCCTAACCCTCAATGCTGTTGAATTAAGAGCACCTATAAAAAATCCCCCTAAATCCCCCTTTAGAAAAGGGGGACTTCTTAAAGGATATCCTTTAGTTCCCCCCTTTTTTAAAGGGGGGTTAGGGGGGATTTTGATAGGTTGCCAACTCGTCATCTCCCTAATTCAACAGCATTGACCCTAACCCTCTCCCCCAAGGGGGAGAGGGGATAAATGAAATAATATCCGGCTGATAAAAACTTGTGGGTCATGCAAAGTTTGAAGGGGCGGGCAATTTTAATAAGTTCCCAACGCGCCGTCTCCCTAAATCAACGGCATTGTTCATAACCCATAACCCATAACCCATAACCCATTTTGCCTATGGCCGAAAATTTCATGCATGAATAATGCATTACCCCCCCCGCCGGGCTCCCCTGCCTGGCTGCCCTCATTTTTTATCTGGGCCCTGTCGCTGTTGATGGCCAGCGTCTTTTTTTTCCTGCCCCTGCACCTGAAAAACAACCTTGCTTTCAGCGGCTTGCAGATCGGCATCCTCTTTGCTGCGTCCAGTCTGAACGCCCTCCTGGTAACCTTCCCGCTGGGGGTGGCCGGGGACCGTTATCCCTTGCTGCCCATCCTCCGGGGGGCTTTGTTATTAAGCAGCCTCTGTCTCTGGGGTCTGGGTTATTTTACGAGCTATCTTCCCTATCTGGCGGCTTTTTGGGGTTTCGGGCTGGGTCTGCACGCCTTCAGGATCGCCCTGGACACCCTGTTATTCAAATCCGTGGGCGCGGACGCGGTGCGCAGCCTGTCCCGGTATAACTCCTGGCGCATGGCCGGCATGATGACCGGCACCCTGGCGGGCGGATTCCTTTTCTATCATCTCGGATTTGCCGATTCTCTTAGGGTTCTGGCTTTGGCGCCGCTGCTTCTGGTCCTGCCCACCTTCCGGCTGCCCCGCCTGGCCGTGCATCACAGCCCTTTATGGGAGTATGGCCGGGATTTTTGCCACCGGCCGGTGCTTTTTTTCGCCACCTGGCTATTTCTCTTCTGTCTTCATTGGGGGGCCGAAACCACCAGTTACGGGCTTTTCCTCCGGGAGCGCCTGGGGCTCACCCCCCAGGGGATGGGCCTCTACATGGCCGTGGAATTCGGGGTCCTGGCCCTTACTGCTTACGTTTACGGGCGCTCCTGGCACGGCCGCCTCTCCCCTTTGACGTTCCTGAGCCTGGCCCTGGTCACTTCGGGGCTGGGCCATATCCTGATGACCATTCCCATCATCGGCGTTTCCCTGTTCTGGCGGGTGGTCCACGGCTTCGGGGATGCCCTCATACTTATGGAAAGCTACACCACCATCGCCCGGCTCTTTAAGGTGGACCGCATCGGGGGTAACTCCAGTCTCATCAGCCTGGTGAGCGTCAGCGGCAGCTTTGCTGGAGCCCTGATTTTCGGTCCTTTAGGGGCTGCCTATGGCTACCAATGGCCCCTCATCGTGTCCGGCGCCATCAGCCTCTGCCTCCTGCCCCTGGCTTACTGGGGGCTGAAAACTCCACCTGTTTTGGAGTCGCCTTCTTCCGTTTGAGAAAAGTAAAGGTTTAAAGTTCAAAGTTCAACGATGGGGCAAGAACGGAACCGGCCGCCCTGTTCCTTGTCCCTTTAAATGCGAAACGGTTAGTTCTGCCGGGAAATTCTTGTCAATCCACCCAAACCACAGTTATGATTAATTATGGCAGAGATTGTCACCTGGCGGCATCCGGCGGAGGATGGCGCCTTAAAAAAAGCAGTCCGGGTTCTGGAAGCGGGGGGCGTCGTGGCCTGCCCCACCGAGACTTTTTATGCGCTCATGGTGGACCCCTTCCAGGAAAAATCCCTGGAGCGGCTCATGGCCATCAAAGACAGGCCGGAAGCCAAGGCTCTTTTGGTGCTCGTGGCGGACTGCGCCATGGTGGCCCGGGTAGCCCGGGAAATTCCCCCTCTGGCCGTCCCCTTAATGGCGGCCTTCTGGCCCGGCCCGCTGACGCTTATTATGCCTGCCCGTCCCGGCCTGTCCCGGTACTTAACCGGGGGGAGCGACACCATCGGCGTGCGCCAATCCGGGCATTTCCTGGCCCGGCGCCTGCCCCTGCTCTATGGTGGACCTCTCACCGGGACCAGCGCCAACCTCTCGGGACGCCCGCCCCTGCTGCAGGCGGAGCAGGTGGAACGGGAACTGGGAAATGCCATTGAGTTGATTTTAGCCGACGGCCCCTGCCTTGGCGGCCTGCCATCCACCATCCTGAATGTAGTTCAGGATCCTCCCCGAATAATCAGGGCCGGGGCCATCGGTCTGCCTGATTTGGCAAAACGCGTGGGGAGAATCATTTCCTGATGGCTGCCGACTCACTGACAACACCTGAAAGGCGGGTGGTGCTTTGCCTTCCAGCCCTACGGCCTTTTTGAACCTTGAACCTTAAACTTTGAACTTTGAACTTTTTAAAAAGGGTTGAAGATATGACGGCAGATGTGAAAAAAAGTAAGTCCTGTCTTGATAAGCGAGAAGCTCTGGTCCTGGCCGCGGACCTGGGGGGGACCAACTTTCGTCTGGCCCTGATAACTCCCCATGGGGAAATCATCCAGCGCCAGTCCCAGCCCACCGCCGTAGGGGAGGGCAAAGAAGTTCTCATGGGGCAGATGGCCACCGCCATGCGGGAGTCGACCGCCGCGGCCGGGATCGAGCCGGGGCATATTCGAGCCGTGGGCATCGGGATTCCGGGGCTGGTGGAACCTGACACCGGGCGGGTGGTCAAGGCGCCCAATGTCCCGGAGCTGGATGGGGCCATGCTGGGGTCAGAACTCGGCCGGCTGGTGCCTTGGCCGGTGGTCATTGATAATGACGCCAATCTCTTTGCCCTGGGAGAGCATTATCTGGGCGCCGGGCGGGGGGAAAAAAACCTGCTGGGCATGACTCTCGGGACCGGAGTGGGAGGTGGCCTGGTGCTGGACAACAAGCTGTGGCGCGGCGGGAAGGGCACCGCAGCCGAAATCGGCCATATCACCATAGACCCGGAAGGGGAACGCTGCAATTGCGGCAACTATGGCTGTCTGGAAACTTTGGCCTCGGCAAGCTGGACGGTGGAGTGGGTCGCAGCCCAGTTAGAGGCAGGAGCCGCATCAAGCCTCCAGGCCCCTTGGCGTCAGACCCCCCAGGAATTTTCCGCTTATTTAATCCACCAGGCTGCGGTGGCGGGAGACCCTCTGGCCCAACGGGCTTTCCAGCGGGTGGGACGGGCTCTGGGCATCGCCATCGCCGATGTGGTGCATCTTTTAGGCCTGCAAACCATCATTTTAGGCGGCAAGTTCGCCCGGGCCTGGGATCAGTTCATCGGCGCCCTGGATGCGGAACTTGAGAAAAGGCTGACCTTTTTCAGACGGTCCGACATCAGCGTGAGACCCGCGATGCTGGACGATAATGCCGGGCTCCTGGGGGCCGCCCGGATGGCATGGGATCTAGGATTATGAAAAGTGCCGGCCCGCTGAGTTTCAGAGCCGCGAGGAGGTTTCTTGGGGGAGGTGGATAAACATCAGGCGGAAATCCTCGGCCAGAGAATCCACGTCGTATTTCGACCAGGGGGGCAGATTCAGAGAGGTAACAAGGTCCGCGGGGGGCACCGGTTTGGCGAAATGCAGATTGAGAATTTCCAGGAGATTGGGAGTTGGCAATTTTTTATATAAATTACTTATAGTTAGCACCAACTCAAAATGCTCGTGAAACAGCCACCGGTTATAGGGCCGCATACACTTTTCACCTCCTGACATACATTAACATATTCCTCATTGACAAGGCAAGATTCCTTTGCAAGATTAAAAGATTTTTGTAACATATATAAATAACAGTAGAATAATGGCCCTACATCCGACCTGAAGGATCATGGCCACTTGTGTCCACCCCGATGGGAAACAAGCGTTCCCCTAAACTAACGAAAATCCGGTGGCACAGGCTTTCTAACCTGTGCAACAAGACTTTTCCTGACTGGGTGAAACAGGCTGATTGTTGTTAGCTGAGAACCTATGTAATGCTAATTAAAAACGACGGGGCGAGATTCCACCCCGGCAGAGGGCAGGACTCACTGGTCACGCTCCTCCGGTTCCGGGATCTCGCTACGCCTCTGGGGGCCGTGAGTCTCCCGGATGGTCTTGCGTTCAAAGGCGATTTCGATCTTGTCCAAAAGCGCCTCCACGGAGCAGGGTTTAAGGAGGTATTCGGTGCCGCCCAGTTGCATGATTTCCATGGCGTCATCCAAGGAGGCATGGCCGGTGAGGATGATGACTTCCAGATCGGGGTTTATATCTTTCATGGCTTTGAGGGTGTTGATGCCGTCCATATCGGGCATCCTCAGGTCCAGGACGATGACGTCAAAGTCTTGGGAGGCCAATGCCGTCAGGGCCTTGTGGCCACTGTCCACATCGGTGACGTCCAGTCCGTGCCCGGTGAGCAATTTGCGCATGGTGGTGCGGAATCGGTCTTCATCGTCCACGAGTAATATTTTCGGTGTGGGGATCATGCGGGCTGCTCCTGAGATTGTGCCGAGAGAGGCAGGGTGACGGCAAAAGTGGCGCCGCGTCCGGGTTCGCTGGTCGAGCTAATGCGCCCTCCCAGCTTCTGAATAATGCCGTGGCAGATGGCCAGCCCCAGGCCGGTGCCTTTGCCCTGGGGTTTAGTAGTGAAAAATGGGTCAAATATCTTTGGGAGTACTTCCGGGGCGATGCCCGGGCCGGTATCCGCCACCGTGATGAGAATTTCCCGGTTGGGAAGAGTCCGGGTGGCCACGGTGATTTCCCCATCCGCACCGATGGCATAGGAGGCGTTATTCAACAGGTTGAGGATCACCTGTCGCAGCAGGGGCGGATCGCTGGTCACCACCGGCAGGTCGGGGTCATAATGCCGCTGGAGATGGATATTTTTGTTCCTGGCTTCCTTCTCCACCAGGCGTACCATGTCCTCGATTAAACGATTGATTTCCACCTGTTGGAGCACCGGTTCCCGTTTCCGGGCAAAGTTCAGGAGATTCTGGGTGATCTCCCGACTTCGGTCCACTTGGGTAATTATCTCCCGGAGCGAATCCCTGACCTCCAGCAGTTCCGGGCTATCGCCGATGGTTGATTTTTTCAGGACAAACTGGGCGTACTCGGCTTCCTGACGGATGATGGCCAAGGGATTGTTGATTTCATGGGCCAGGCCGGCGGCCAGTTCCCCCAGGGCGGCCAGCTTTTGGGCCTGCAGCAGTTGTTCGCCCGTCACAAAACCCTGCTGGACCGCAGCGGCAGTCTGGCTGGCATATCGGGAAATGAGAAAGTACGCCAGGGCCGCCCAGAGCCAGACTGCCGTCCCTCCCCAGACATATCCGGTGAGAAGCAGGGTTGCCCCGATGATGGCGGTCAGCGCCATAAAGGCCCAGACGCCTAAGGTTGTCGCCAGAGGGAAGTTTTGCTGCACCCCTCATCCGATAATCTTCTCTCCGCCGTGGAGAGGCGAAATAAGGGAGGAAACTTAAGGCAAGGCCCGTTTGTGGCGCCGGCCCAAGCTACCCGCCATGGCTGGCCCGCATGGTCTTGCGCTCGTAGGCCTGGCGCATCTTGTCCAGGAGTTCGTCCAGGGGGACGGGCTTCATGACATAATCGAAGGCCCCCAACTGCATCCCCTGGATACCGGATTCCACCGAGGCATGTCCGGTGAGCATGATGACCTCCACCTCGGGTTTCTTAATTTTTATTTCCTGCAAGGTTTGAATACCATCCATGCCGGGCATTTTGACGTCCAGGATGACTACGTCAAAATCCTGGGATTGCAGCATTTCCAAAGCCTTATAGCCGTTTTCAGCGCCCTCTACCTGCAATTTGCGGTTACGCAGACGCTTTTGGAGGGTTTCCCGGAAATCATCTTCATCGTCCACCAGCAACACTTTAAAATTATCCATAGATCAATCCTCTTTCCGGTGTTTACATCACTGCCAGCCAAGGGGTCGGTTCAGTCTCCGGGCCGCCGTTGCCTGGCTTGGTGCGGCACAAGTGTTTAGCGACCCCATACTTCGCCATCGGTTCACTGGAGCTCTCGTTCCTGCTAATATCCGGCTAAGTGGTGGGCCCGGGTTCCCGGTTCGCTCACCGGTAAAATAATGGTAAAAGTCGTACCCTGGTCCGGTTCGCTGGCCACCTTAATATTGCCGCCCAATTTCTCGATGATGCCGTAGGAAATGGACAACCCCAGACCGGTCCCCTGTCCCACTTCTTTGGTGGTAAAAAACGGATCGAAGATTTTGCTCAGGACTTCCTTGGGGATACCGGGGCCGTTATCGGCGATTTCGATGGCCACCAGATTATTTCTCGGCAAGTACTTTGTTTTTATGTTTATTTCGCCGTTTCTGCCGATGGCGTCGATGGCGTTGTTCAGGATATTGAGAAAGACCTGCTGCAATTGAGTGGTATCACTTTTTATGATGGGCAGGTTGGCATCAAGATCTTTCTGGATGTTGATATTCAGGAAGCGGGCTTCGTTTTCCAGGAAGCCGACGCTTTCGTCCAGCACCTTATTGATATCCACATTCTCTATCACCGGTTCCATGCGGCGGGCAAAACCCAGGAGGCGGTGGGTTACTTTCTTGGCCCGGTCCACGTGATATTCGATGCGGTTCAGGGTATCCTGAAATTCCTGCAGATTAGGACTGTGAGCCATGTCCTCTTCGGCCAGCAGGTCCTTGAGCCAGCCGGCCTTTTCGGCAATAACCGCCAAAGGATTGTTGATTTCATGGGCGATGCCGGCCGCCATCTTGCCCAGCGCCGCCATTTTGCTGGACTGCATGAGCAGTTCATCCGCGGCCGCCTTTTTCTGGTCGCTGATGATTAATTGCTGCATCAGATGCCGGGTGGTATAGACCGCCACGCTGCTGATCACAAAGATGCCTGCCAGCACCAGAAAGCCCACAATATACTTGGCCCGGAGCAACGGGGCCAGAACTTCTTTGGGGTCCTCCCCGATCACCAGCACCCACTGTTTTGATTTCAAGGGCACCGCGGCATATAAACGCTTCTCTCCGTTGGAGGGCAGCAGTTCTTCAGTGAAGGTCATGGTTTTGGAGAAATCCGGGCCCGGGGCCGGCTCCATAACTTCCCCCCGGAACCGGGGTTTGGTCTGCAGGATATTATCCCGGTTGATAATAAAAGCGTCCCCGGTCTTGCCGATCTGGGCTGCGTCGACAATATCCTGGAGGACATCAGAGTTGATGGTGGCCCGTAAAACCCAGTTTTCCGTCTTGCCTCGCACCAAAATTGCGATGATAAAATGGGGCATTTTGCGAAATCCCAAAAAGATATCACTGACATATTCCCCGGTGTTCTTGACGGCGTAAAACCACTCTTCATGTTTATAATTCACCCCTTTGAGAATCTCGCGGTAGGGCCCCACGTAGGCCAGGTGATTGCCTTCCTGGTCGATGACGCCCAGATCGATGAAGGATCGGGAACGTCGCTGCATGACATCAAAAGCTTTCCCGAGAAATTCTTCGTTGCTCATCTGTTCCAGGGTGTTGGTGTAACCCAAGGTAACCAGCTGGGCAATACGCTCATCGAAAAACAGGTTGAGGGCGCCCCGGCGGTTCTCGGCCAGGGTCCGCAAGGTTTCCATCATTCTCATTTCATACTGATTGCTGAAGTGCATATACAGAACTATACCCAGGATCAGCAGCGGCGAGACGCAAAAAATGATGATGGTCATTGCAATATTAAAACCGAGCTTTTTGTACTGATGATCCGCCATGAGAAAACCTTTCGCCTGTCGGCAGAATTATTCTGTCGTGCTTGTCTCGCCGGGATGTGTAATTAATATGACTGTCAGCCAAGTTATGCCAACTGGCTGGCGGTCATCCTTGGGATGACAGCTAATCGCCTGCATTTATTATAACACCATCAGCACTCTGGGCCAAAAAAAGATTTTTCCACCAACCATGCCAGAGAACTTGAGGGTGACAATGCCCTTTTGACCGAGACTAAAGAGCCTCAAGTTCTTGGCCAGTAAACAGGGCAGTGAGTTCAAAGCCGGCCTGGGCCAGTCTCTCCCGGGCTCCCTCCTGGCGGTCCACCAGACAGATTACCTTGTCAATGCGCCAATCCGTCTCCTCCTGCACCCGGACAATGGCCTGCATCAGAGAGCCGCCGCTGGTGGCGACGTCATCGACGATGGCCACCCGGGCCCCGGCCCGGAGGGTGGGCCCTTCAATGGAGCGGCGCTGTCCGTGTTTTTTAGCCTCCTTCCGGATAATGAAGGCCTCCAGGGGGCGGTGGGCGGCAAAACTCAGGGCCGCCACCGCGGCGACGATGGGGTCCGCCCCCAGGGTCAGGCCGCCGATGGCCTCCACCGGGCTGTCTGCTAAGGCCGTCAAGATTAACTGGGCAGTGAGATAGGCCCCCTCAGCTGACAGGGTGACTTTCCGGCAATCGATATAGTAATGGCTGGGTTTGCCGGATGACAGGATCACCGCTTGCCGAAAATATGCCTGCCGTCGCAAGATGCTGCGCAGGCGTTCCCGATGGTTTTGAGCTGGCACGGATTCTTCCCCCCACTTTAAGACATGCCGTGGCATTCCTGGCATTTTACGGGGCCGGCCATGCGACCCCGTTGCCGTGATTTCAGATGGCAATCCTTACACTGGCGATGAAAGGCGTTTTTCAGGTCTAATTTTCCGGCCTGAGGCTCCTCCCGGTGGCAGGTCTGACACTTTTCCACCGGGAGCCCCGGCCGCCAGCGATTGCGCCCCGACACGTAATCGTGATGGCAGGCGGTGCAGCTGACGCCAGCCGCTTCATGCGTTGAGTGCCGAAAATACACCGGACCTCTGGTGCGAGGCTGGAAGAGATCGCTGGACAAGATACTTACCGCTTTAGGTTCGGTGGGGCCGGAGATTTTGGCACCCGGAAGTATAGCGCCGGCCACGAGCAGGAGCAACCACATCCGGCAGATCCTCTGTGGCTTCATAGGACGGGCATCAGGCAAAATAGGAGGCGCTGGTATGGTCCGATTCCCAGACCCCGACCCTGGTCACTCTGACGCGCTGATCATTGATGGCCGAACCTAAACGTTCGAAGAGGTGCCGGGCCAGATTTTCCGAAGAGGGATTCTGATCCCGGAAGGCCGGCAATTCATTGAGAAAGGTGTGATCGAACTCGGACAGAACTTCCTTGGCCTTGCTTTTGATCTTCCCGAAATCCAGGACCAGGCCGGTTTCATCAAGACTGTCGGCGCTGACGAAAATTTCGACTTTCCAGTTATGGCCATGCAAGGCTTCGCACTTACCGTAAAAATTATCCAGGCGGTGGGCCGCAGCAAAGTGAGTGACAACTTTAAGTTCATACATATTTTTATCCAGTCTTGGAGCTCTTGAGGTTTTTCAGCCGATTCTGCACCCGGCTGATCAGATTTTTTAGATCATTCTGGAGGGCGGCCAGTTCTTTATGCCGCTTGGCCTCGATTTTCAGGAGTTCATCCAGATAATAAGACACAAAGTCCATTTCCCGCTGGCGCAGTTCGGCTTCCACGCGCTGCTTTAACTGTTTCACCAGGGCTTCATCCATGGGAGGTCTCCCCTTCCAGGACGGATTTATAAGCGGTGCCGCAAACGCTGCATTCTCCGGCTTCATTGAGAGTGCCGATGCAGGCTCCATCAGGGCAAAGAACGCGGTTGGCCAGGTCAGGGGGCAGCTCCATTTCTAAGGGCTCGCCGCAGTGGCAGCAGAAATTTCCCTCTTCCGGGGTTTCCACGCCGCAGTGCGGGCATTCCACCATCTCCAGATCGCCGCCGCAATGGGGGCATTTCATAAGACTATCCTCCCTCTATTTTTCCCTCACAAAGGGTGGGAGATATTATCTGCATGATTTTGATAACGGAAAACCTTAACTCTGTCAATAATTTCAATTCAGCGAAGTTACTCGGGGGCCGGTGGCCCATCCGTTAAGCATGAAAAGTTTGACTGAAGACGAGGAGTACTCTGCTTTTCTGCCCGATATTTTCTTTGAACCTTAAACCTTGAACTTTGAATTTTGTTTGAACAGCCCTTAAGGCGGCTTAAAAGCGGCGCATGGGCCAGCCCCGCTCCCGGACGGACATTCTTAATCGCCGGGAAGGATTAACGGCCACCGCATGACCGACGCTCAGTAATACGGGCAGATCCGAAATGTGATCGGCATAGGCATAAGACGAGGCAAGATCGATTCCTTCCCTTTGAGCCAACTCCTGCAAAAGCAGCAGCTTATGGTTTCCCCGGGGGTGAAGCCCGGCGACGGCCCCCGTGCAGCGGCCCTCACGGGTCTCTAATGCGGCGGCAATGAGCCAATCAGCCTCCAGGTCTCTTTGCAGAGGCAGCATCAAGCACTGCAGGGAGCCGGTCAATATAATGATTTTATGGTCTTTTTCTTTATGGGCCTGCAGACAAGCCAGCCCTGCCCGGCTCAGTCTTGGTTTAATGTATTTCTGGTAACATTCCCCGGCCAGGAGCTCGATCTCAGGGACGGCCAGGCCCTTGAGATAGGTTTTATCCTGGAACCGATATTCCGCCTGGCGGGGCAATTTCATGAGGAAACAGAGGGCCTGAACTAAAGAGATTTTTCTGCGCCAGATAAGGTAAAGGAAAAATAACCGCTCGGTGGGAGGGCGCACCAGCGTCCGGTCCACGTCGAAAATTGCCGCAATCACACCCACTGGTTTTATCCTTTAGTAACGTTTCCGGGTTTCAAGGGGAGGGAGAGAAATATATCCGGCTATCCAGCAGGACCGGAATACCCCGGGCCAGGCAAAGGGCCGAGACAGAGTAAAACAAAACCCGGTTGAGGGGTTCCAGGTGCGAGGCATAGTGTGGATAATGAAGCGACAGGGCATGCGTCAAGGTAAGCTGGCAGAAGACCCAGGCCTTGGCAAAGCCGTACAGGGCCCGCATGAAACGGGAGGCCACCAGGAACTTGCCCCAGGACGAGTGCATCATGCCAAAGACCGATTTTCCCTGACACAGGGCTATACCCCGCAGACTATCCACGATGAAGGACCGGCACAGAAAGAGAATCGGCACCCACAACGGCACCAAAGAGATATACAAAAAAACCACCCAAAGGATATTTTCCACGGCCCGGTCCAGGGCCACATCCAAGACGGCCCCCAACTGGGTCACTTCGTCCCGGAGACGGGCCACGTAGCCGTCGAACCAGTCCATCAGAAATAAGTTTATCAACAGGAAAAAACTTATGATTCTTAATGCCTGGCTGGAGGAAAACAATAAGGCTATAAAGGCAATAAGCAGAGGCAGACGGCTTAAGGTAATGATGTTGGCCCAGGACATACCATAAAAACCTAAGGAGGGATTTCCCGCTTACCAAGAAAATAAAGTGGCCAGGGGGCAGTGGTCAGTTGCTTAAGAAAGTAGCATCTCTGGCCAATATTCCTTTAACCTCCCTCTCCCCCCGCTGGCGAAGGGGAGATGTCGGGCTGAGGTGGGGAAAGAACATTTTCATGGTTTGCGGGTAACTTATAACTAATGGCAATTAATTAGAAAATAACTTCCTTTCGTCACCTCTCCCTCTGGGAGAGGGTTAGGGTGAGGGCAACTAGTGAGTTATTTTCATGGTTCGCGGGTGACCGCCAGGTAATGGCAATTACCATAACAGATAATTTCACCGGAGACAATGCGTTTTGCGGTTGTCTGTAACGTGAGTGTGCAATGAGAGTGGTAGGCGTTTCATAGTTTTGATTTTATTGCTGGTGCCCTCCAGCCGTCCAGCCACCCGTGTCGGCGCTCGGGTCGCTCTCCAGCGGAGCCTTATCCTCCCCATGGGTCTTTATGGTATACTATAGTCAAAATTTAACCATCGGGGATAACAACCATTAACGATACAGACTTATTGCAATTAGCCTTGGGACTGCTCCCCCCCTGGCTGGTAAAAAATTGCACCTTTAAGGTGGAAGAGAAGCAGTTAGATATCTACATTGAGTTCACTTCCGGCAGCCTCTTGGCCTGCCCCGGCTGCGGTCGGGAAGGCTGTAAGGCCTATGATACGGCTGAAAGAACCTGGCGCCATCTAAACTTTTTTGAGCATGTGACCTATATCACCGCCCGCCTCCCCCGCGTAGAATGTCCGGATTGCGGGGTGCAGACGGTTTCTGTGCCCTGGGCCAGGGATGGTAGTGGTTTTACCTTGCTGTTTGAGGCCTTTATCCTGACTCTGGCCAACCCGTCCCTGGTAGCCAACCTGGCCAAACGACATCTCCTGGTGGTCGATGACTGGCTGCGGGCCCCCCTGACTCCGGAACAATCCCGCCTGCTCCTGGACCTGCTGGATGATCGTTACCGTCGCCGGTCTACTCTACTGACCAGCCAGTTACCTGTGGCAGCCTGGCATGAACAGTTCAAGGATGACACCATCGCTGACGTCATCCTGGATCGCCTGGCATATGATTTTTATCGCCTAGAATTAGAAGGAGGTTTTATGAGAAAAATTACTTCGCCCTTGACTTAATCGGCCACTTTTTTATGATAAGATATTCACCATTGTTTTCCCTCCAGGTGGCCGCTTTGGATTGGATCCGCTAGCCGAAATGATTGGAAAACTCACCCGAGAAAAAAACGGAAGCAGAGATGCTCTTGGCAGAAAGAATTGTTGCCGCCGAGGATACTGGAGAAAGGCTCTTCTAACTGACAGATGCTTCCGTGAAGGAATGGAAAAAACAGAAGATGCCCTCTCCGCTCCTGAGCACGATGGCGTCGAACTCACTGAACGAGTTAGGAATAGTGTTTGCAACCATACAAAGGAGCTAAAGATACTCCCGAGCTGCAGGAACAGCCCGCCCCGCTCATCGTGCTGCGGGGGGTGACCAAAACCTACCGCCAGGGTGCGGAGCAGGTGATGGCCCTGCAGGATGTCAACCTGGACATTGCCGACGGCGAGTTCGTGGCCGTGACCGGGAAGAGCGGCTGCGGTAAGAGCACTCTGCTCCATGTCATCGGCGGTTTGGAGAGCGTTACGGCGGGGAGTATTCATTTCCAGGGGCGGGATTTGAGGCGTTTTGATGACGCCAGGCTGACCCAGTACCGCCGGGATCGGGTGGGGATTGTTTTCCAGAGTTTTAACCTCATGCCCTTGTTGACCATCCTGGAGAATGTGGCCCTGCCCCAGATTTTGCGGGGGACGCCCTCCCACGAGGCCCTGCGCCGGGCCGGGGACTGGCTGGAGCGGGTCAATCTGGAGCACCGTCGGGACCATAAGCCCCACCAGGTTTCCGGG
>VGSX01000062.1 GCA_016874895.1 Deltaproteobacteria bacterium | reverse complement strand
GCCTTCTCCTGGTATCCCGGGGGATAATGTTCACTGGGTGGCAGATCCAGGGCGTGCACCACCGAGACCCGGGACATGCCCTGGGGGGCCAAGCCGACGAGGTATTCCCCGGCCCGCTCTGAAATATCGGAAAAATCGGTGAGATAAAGGACATGGCGGAACAGGTGGGCGCCCTGCAGCAGGCAGTAGCCGTCCGGCCTGTCCTCTCTCACCTGGACGGGCAGGAGCAAGGTGGGGTATTCGATGTTATGGAGCACGGCGCAGGTGACGCACCCCAGCACCGCCTCCCGCCAGGGGGACTTGCCGTGGGAACCCATGACGATGAGATCAGCCCCGTGGCAGCGCGCCACCTCGTTCAGGGACTGGGCCGGCAGGCCCGTGGGTATCTGGACAGCCACGGTGAACCCCATAGACTCCAACTGAGCCTTTTGCGCTTCCAGATGCTCCCGGCCCTCTTCCCGCAGAGCTCCCTCCATCCCGCCCAGGTAGAGGACGGTAACCACGTGGGTCAGGATAATCTCCGTACAGCCTAATGCCCTAAACTCTCCGGCGCAGGCGACTATGTCGTCCCAGGTGGGGGTCAGGTCGTGGGCCAGAATAATCCGCTGGAACATCTCTCAACTCCTTTTTGGTGAAGATTAGTCCTCTGGTCCAGGACGTCAGGGCGTCTGTTTCGGGGGGTGCGAGGTCGTGTGGACGCAGGTGAGACAGTAATAGACCTCCTGGTCTCCTTGCCGGGCTTTGAGAAGCGGACTGGTGGTTTCTCCTAAACCGCAGACGAGGCAGGCCGGCGGCGTAAAATACTTTTTCTTGAACCTGAGGGCCACGTTCACCAGGCTGACGAGCACCGGCACCTCCACCAGGGGGCCGATGACCGCCGCGAAGGCCTCGCCGGACTGCAGCCCGAACACCGCCACCGCCACCGCGATGGCCAGCTCAAAGTTATTGCTGGCGGCCGTAAAAGACAGGGTGGTGGAAATCCGATAACCCGCCCCCGCCTTGGCCGACATGTAAAAGGTGATGAAAAACATCAGGAAAAAATAGATGGTCAGGGGGATGGCGATGCGCACCACGTGCAGCGGCAGTTCGACGATATACTCACCCTTCAGGGAGAACATTACCACAATGGTGAACAGCAGGGCAATGAGGGTGATGGGGCTGATCTTGGGCAGGAATTTCTCTTCATACCACACCACTCCTTTGCGCCTGACCAGCACGAAGCGGGTGAGCATGCCGCCGAAGAAGGGGATACCCAGGTAAATCAAAACGCTTTCGGCCACCTGGAGAATGGTCACCTGGACCTCCAGCCCCTTGGCGACACCTAACCATTCCGGGAGAATGGTCACAAAGACATAGGCGTAAACGGAAAAAAAGAGCATCTGGAAGATGGAGTTAAAGGCCACCAGGCCAGCGCAATATTCCGTGTCGCCCCCGGCCAGGGTGTTCCAGACGATGACCATGGCGATGCACCGGGCCAGGCCGATGATGATCAGGCCCACCATATATTCCGGATAGCCGCTGAGAAAGGCGATGGCCAACAGGAACATCAGGACGGGCCCGATAATCCAGTTCTGGATCAGGGAAAGCCCCAGGATCTTGTAGTTCTTGAAAACCTGGGGCAATTCCTCGTAACGCACCTTGGCCAGGGGCGGATACATCATCAAAATGAGGCCGATGGCAATGGGGATGTTAGTGGTCCCGACCTGAAAGTAGGTTATTACCTCGGTGAAGACCGGGATAAAGTAGCCCAAAGCCACGCCTCCGGCCATGGTCAGGAAGATCCAGAGGGTCAGAAAGCGCTCCACGAAACCCAGGCGCTTGGCGGTGGTGGGGGCCATAAGTGCTCCTATATCTGTATAACCGATTTACCGAGTATATAAGTTCTAAACATTGCGTTTGGCAAAAAATTCTGCCTCATCCTCTCCTAACCGTCCGAGAGGAGTTCCAAACTTTCAGATTATTGGACGTCGCTAGACTGTATGGCGAGCTGCCGCCAACTTCCTGAGAAATCCGTGGACTTATCTTGCCAGACCTCCGGTAGGGCGGCCTCAGGCAGTTTGGGCAAGTTTTTTCACCCTTTCCTTGACCTGGATAATGTCTTCCGGGTTCAAGTTCAAATTCTTGTTCTTCTCTATACCCATTTCGGTGATCACCAGATAGTTTTTCAGCGGAACCTCAGCATGCTCCAGGATAGCCCTGGCGCAGCCGAGCTCGCAGCCGTCGATCACCACCAGTTCGTCAATATCCCTGGCCGACTGCACAAAGCCGCTCAGACGGGCGCCCACGCCGGCCAGACAGAAAAGCTTGCCAAAACCCTCCTGGGTCAATTCCACCGCAGCCCGGTTCGATAACTGGCCCACGTTGGACCCGCCGGCGCAGGCTAAAAACATCCGGGGGGCCGGAAGGCAACATTCCTGGGACATCTGAATTTTCCTCCGCACATTATACTTGACAAAAGAAGATATATAACAATATAGTCATATATTAATAATATTAATATTTCCTGTCAAGCAACTTCTTGCCCCAATTCGGAAAGTTGGCGGCAAGTTATAGGGCTATGATTATAGATCATTTTTCGCATCCGGTGCTTTTTCGCCAATAACCCTGAAAGGCCACCCGAAGCCACAGAGAAGGTGTATGTCATCCAATGATATCAGCCAGATAGCCGTAGCCGGTCTCAAAGTCGGCATCAACGGTCTCAAGCCGGCCATCGAGGCGGCCAAGGCCCTGGCCGGCCGTTCGGACGAGGAAATCGCCCATTTCTTGTTCTCTACCCTGAAAGAGAAAAACTACATTCCCGCCCCGGCCCGGGAGGAATACCGCCAGGCCTTCCTGCGGGAATATAAAAAGGCCATGGGAGAAAAGGTCACCGAAGAAAGGCGTGGCCTGAGCATCAAAATCCTGGGACCGGGATGCCCGGCCTGCCGCAGCCTGGAGCAGACGGTGATGGCGCTGGTGGCCGAACTGGAGCTGCCGGCTGATATTGAACACGTGCAGGATATCAAGGAAATCACTCGGATGGGTGTCATGGCGACGCCGGCCCTGATGATCAACGATGATTTGAAAGCCTTGGGCCATTCCCCCGGCAAAGACAGACTGAAAAAGTGGCTTTTGGAGTGCAGTGCTATCCCCAGCGTAAGGAAATCCGATGAAACTATTACTAAAAACCCTTAAAGCCCTGGCTGACGGCAACCGCCTGCGGATTATCCGTCTGCTCCTGGACCGGCCCCGGTGCGTCTGCGAACTCCAGAAGGCCTTAGGAATTACCCAGCCCAGCGTCTCCAAGCACCTGCGCATCCTGGAGGAAGCCGGGCTGGTGGATAAGACACGCAGCGGCCAATACATCGATTACCATCTGGCCCTGCTTACCGACCCCACCGAGCAGCGGGCGGTGTTGTCGGCCCACCTCATTACCTTACTCCAGCAGGACCCCGAGTTGACGGCTTTTAGTCAGCAGGCAAGCCATATTAACCGCCAAACTCTCTGCCGCCCGAACAGGAACAGGACAGCGGAGGTGGCCCAGCCAAATGCACTTTAGGCGGCAGGCAGCTCCCCAGGGTAATTTCGAGGAACCGGTTATTAGCTTGTGAAAATAAAGAACTTCTTTCTTAAAAGACGTTCTATAGTCCCGGACAAGCGAGGAGATTATTATGCGCTTTCTGTATAAGCATGGGGCGAAATGTTTAGGGCTCATAATCGCGCTGATGTTTTTCTGCCAGACCCCGGTGGATCTGGGCCGAAATGTGGCGGCGGCCGCTGCCAAACCGGCCCTCTATGATTTCGGCATGGGCAAGTGCGCTCCCTGCATTAAAATGGAGAAGGTTCTGGCCGCCATCAAGAGTAAATACGGCGATCAGATCGAAGTGCGGTTGGTCATGGCCGAAACCGAGAGAGAGCTTTTTCAGAAATTCAAGATCGTTGCGGTTCCCACCCAGGTCTTTCTGGATCCCTCCGGCCAGGAAGTGGATCGCCACCTGGGCTTTATGGATGAAGATGCACTCATAAAGAAACTCAAGGATCTCAAATTTATCAACTAGAAGGTATAGCCATGGATATCTCTACTACCCTGGGAAACATTGTCCAAAACAATCCCGCCCTGGCCTTCGGCGCTTCTTACCTGGGCGGGATGTTAGCCACCGCCAGTCCCTGCATTCTCGCCAGCATCCCCCTGGTGATCGGCTTTGTCGGCGGCTATGCCGGCAGCAGTAAAAAGCAGGCTTTTCTTTACTCCCTGACCTTTGTTGTCGGCCTGGCCATCGTCATGTCCATCCTGGGGGCCATAGCCTCTCTTATGGGCACCATGTTCGGCCTGAACAGCCCCGTCTGGTATTTTATCCTGGCCGCCGTCCTCATTGTCATGGGGCTCCATCTCGCCGGCGTCATTCATCTGAAGTTGGAAACCTCCCAGAAATTACTGCCCCAGCGCACCGGCCTGATAGGCGCCCTGATTCTGGGCATGCTCTTCGGCACGATCCTGTCCCCTTGCGCCAGCCCTGTCTTGGCCGTTATCCTGACCCTGGCCGCAGTACAGCAAGAGGTCGCCTATGGCAGTTCCCTGCTGTTCGCCTACGCTTTAGGCCAGGGCACGTTAATTATCCTGGCCGGCACCTTTACCGGCGTCCTGGAGAATTTCCTGGCCTCCAGAGGCACCCGGATCGGCCTTTCCTTACAAAAAACCGCCGGCGGCCTGCTCTTCTTTGCCGGTGTCTATATCTTATTTCAGGGAATTCAGACCTTGCTTTAGAATGAAAAGTCTCGTGAATGAAGTGTGCCAACCTACTAAATGGAAGGGCAGGTAGTTCCGGGCCTTATATCCCCCTGCAGCCCTGGCGCTCCGAAGATATGTGGCTTGAGGTGAGTTCACGTGATTCATCCCTCTGCATCATACCCATCTTTGAAAAGCCTCTGAAAATACGCAATAGCCCCCCGCACATCAGGCTTGGTAACCACCGCGGAGATGGCGCAGAGGCCGTCGGCCCCGGCTTGGATGACTGCGGGAGCATTGTCCAGGGTAATGCCGCCGATGGCGACGAGGGGGAGGCGGACCCGGGCACGGATTTCCCGGAGTAAGGCCAGCCCGGCCGGCTCCCCGGCGTCGGGTTTGGTCCGGGTGGCGAAGATGGGGGACACCCCCAGGTAGTCGGCCCCCAGTTGGGCAGCTTCGATGGCCTGGGCCACGGTGTTGACCGTGATGCCGATGATTTTGCCGGGCCCGAGGAGGCGGCGGGCCTCGGAGTAGTGCAGGTCCTCCTGGCCCAGGTGAACGCCGTCGGCCTCCACTGCCAGGGCCACCTCCACCCGGTCGTTGATCAGGAACAAGGCTCCCCGGCACAGACGCCGGAGTATCCGGGCCTCTTCGATCATTGCAGGGGTGTCGGCCTCTTTTTCCCGGTATTGCACCACCCGCACGCCGGCGGCCACGGCCTGGGCCACGTCGTTGGCGTTACCGGCCCGGCTCAGGCGGGTGTCGGTGATGAAATAATAGCCTTTCATGTCATTTTGCAGTGTAATGGCGGCGCAGGCTGAAGCCTGCGGCTACCGTAACTAATCAGGTGATTGGAGTGCGGTATCATAGCACACCAGTTTCATCCTTTCCCGGAGGGTCGCCTCGTCAAGGTGATAAAGGGCGTCGAACAGCTTTTCCTTAAAGTTAGCCGGTCCGGTGGCGGTCTGGGCCGCGACTTCGGCAGCCACACCGAAACAGACCAGTGCCCCGGCTGCAGCCGCGGCCAGGTCGGGCTCCACCGCGGCAAAGGCGCCAATAAGGGACGCGGCCATGCAGCCGGTGCCCACCACGCGGCCCATGAAGGGGTGGCCGTTTAGCACCCGGTAAAGGGTCTGGGGGGCGGCCACGATGTCCTGGGCGCCGGTGACCACCACCACCGACCGGCGGAGCCTGGACAAATTCTGGGCCGTCTGGGCCAGGTCCAGGTGCACCTCGCTGGCATCCACGCCCCTGGTCTGCACTGCCGCGCCGCTCAGGCGGGCGATTTCCGAGGCATTGCCTTTGATAATATCCATGCGGGCTTCGTTTATGAGGCGCAGGCTGGCCTCATCCCGCAACGCCGTGGCCCCGGCTCCGCAGGCGTCCAGGACCACCGGAATGCCCCGAGAATTGGCGGCCCGGGCCGCGAGGAGCATGGCCTCCACGAACTCCATGGTCAGGGTGCCGATGTTAAGCACCAGCGAAGAAGCCAGGCCGGTCATCTGGGCCACTTCCTCCCGGGCGTGGGCCATCACCGGGGAGCCCCCCAGTACCTTCACCACCTGGGCGCAGTCGTAGATGGTGACCCAGTTGGTGAGGTGGTGCACCAGGGGCTGGTTCTGGCGCAGGCGGGCCAGAATCTCCCAGGGTTTAAGATCGCCAATACTCATGAGCCTTTCCCCTTTTTTTCCGACTGCTGCACCTTGGCCCAGGCGTCCCGCAGGGTCACGGTGCGGTTGAACACCGGGCGGTCAGCCGTGCTGTCTGGATCGACACAGAAATACCCCAGCCGCTCGAACTGGAAGTGGCTGCCGGGCGCGGCCCCGGCCAGGGACGGCTCCACCCAGGCGGGGTCAATTACTTCCAGGGAGTGGGGGTTGATGTACTGTTTAAAATCCCCCGCCTCGCTGCTGGGATGGGGTACGGTGAACAGCCGGTCGTAGAGGCGCACTGCCGCGGGGAGGGCAAGGGTCGCAGAAACCCAGTGCAGGGTGGCCTTTACCTGCCGCCCGTCCGGGGCGCTGCCCCCCCGGGTCTCCGGGTCGTAAGTGCCGCGCAGCTCCACGACCTCGCCGGTGGCCGGGTCTTTAATAACCTCATGGCATTTCAGGAAAAAGGCGTAGCGCAGCCGCACCTCCCGCCCCGGGGCCAGGCGGTAAAATTTCTTCGGTGGGTCCTCCAGGAAGTCCTCCCGCTCAATATAGATTTCCCGGGTAAAGGGGATGGGGCGGGTCCCGGCTCCGGGGTCCTCCGGGTTATTGACGGCTTCCAGATACTCCACCCGGCCCTCGGGGAAATTTTCAATCACCACCTTCAGGGGCCGCAGCACCGCCATAACCCGGGGGGCCCAGCGGTTCAGGTCCTCCCGGACGCAGTATTCCAGCAGGGCCATGTCCACCAGGTTTTCTCTTTTTCCCACCCCGATACGGTCGCAGAAGCTGCGGATGGCCGCCGGCGGGTAGCCCCGGCGGCGCATCCCGGCCAGGGTAGGCATCCGGGGGTCGTCCCAGCCGTTAACACGCTCCTCCTGGACTAACTGGATGAGGCGGCGTTTGCTGAGCACCGTGTGGCTCAGGTTCAGGCGGGCGAACTCGATCTGCTGGGGGTGATAGAGGCCCAACTGGTCCAGATACCAGTCGTACAGGGCCCGGTGGTCTTCATACTCCATGGTGCAGAGGGAATGGGTAATGCCTTCGATGGAATCGCACTGGCCGTGGGCCCAGTCATACATGGGATAGAGGCACCAGGCGTCGCCGGTGCGGTGGTGCGGGTCGTGCTTGATGCGGTACATCACCGGGTCCCGGAGGTTAATATTGGGAGCAGCCATGTCGATTTTAGCCCTCAGGGTGAGGCTGCCGTCGGGAAACTCCCCGGCCCGCATACGCTCAAAAAGGTCCAGGTTTTCCTCAACGGGCCGATTACGCCAAGGGCTCTCCCGCCCCGGTTCCGTCAGGGTGCCCCGGTAGTCCCGGATCTCGTCAGGGCTCAGTTCGCAGACAAAGGCCTTGCCGTCTTTAATCAACTGTACGGCCCAGCCGTAGAGCTGCTCGAAGTAATCCGAGGCGTAATACAGCCGCTCTCCCCAGTCGAACCCCAGCCAACGCACGTCCGCCTGGATGGACTCGACGTATTCCACTTCCTCCTTGCTGGGGTTGGTGTCGTCGAAGCGGAAATTGCAGTGGCCGCCAAAATCCGCGGCCAGCCCGAAGTTAAGGCAGATGGACTTGGCGTGGCCGATGTGCAGATAGCCGTTGGGCTCCGGGGGAAAGCGGGTGATCACCCGGCCGCCGAACTTGCCGGTGCGGTTGTCCTCCTCCACGATATAGCGGATGAAATTGGGCGGCGGGGTGGTGTCGGGTTTGTCCATTAATAACATCTCCTTAAAATTCTTTGCATGTTCACTAACAAATGAATGTCCTATTAAAAAAGAGAGAGCCCTTTAGTCGATAATATCTGATGGGACAGGAGGAATCAAACATACCATCTTTTGATGAATATAGCGCGCAATCTTCTTTCCGGCTTCCACCATGTCGTAAAGGTAGGCCGGGTCCCGGAAGTCAAGCGGCATAAATCACCTTTTTGCTCGTCAAAATGGCATGCCTCCTGAAGGGATTGCGGATACGCCGTTTTTCCACCAGATCAACCTGGCGGCAAAAAATCTCTGACAGTTCAGCCATCATGGCCAGACGATTATCCAGGGTCAGGCGGTCTGTTGGTTCCAGGGTGATCAAGACATCCACGTCGCTATCCGGGCGAAAATCCTGCCGCAAGACCGAGCCGAAGAGGGCCATTTCCCGGATGGACCAGCGTTTGCAGAAGTCGTCGATTTTTTTTCTGAGGTATAAGGATGTTAGATAATTCCACGGCCCTGCTCGGAAAAGTTTTCATTTTAAGATAAGGAATTACTACCCTTTGCCTTAGGGTAAATCTTTTGATATTGTTATCAAAATTGTATACTAAAATGAAGCCCGAATTCAACTCCCAATGATCTTTGTTTGGTGACACCGGTTCACTGACTGCCATAATCCTTTTGCCGATTCGGAAGCCGCCATCATGAAAAATCGGGAACTCGCCAAGATATTTAACGAACTGGCCGAGTATCTGGAAATGGACGGGGTCCGCTTCAAGCCCTATGCCTACCAGAAGGCCGCCCTGACTTTAGAGAATCTTAAGGATAACGTCGAGGACATTTATAACCACGGCGGCCTCAAGGCCCTGAAGGCCATACCCGGAGTGGGAGAAAGCATCGCCCAGAAGATCGAGGAATATTTAAACACCGGGAAAATTGAGTATTATGAGGAATTCCGGCGGAAGCTGCCCATCGACCTGGATGAACTCATTGCGGTGGAGGGCATGGGGCCGAAAAAGGCCAAAGTACTTTTTGAAAAGCTGGGGGTCACCAACCTAAGGGAACTGGAGGAGGCGGCCCGGGCGAACAGGATTGCCCCCTTGAAGGGATTCGGGGCCAAGACCGAGGCCAACATCCTGGAGGGGATCGAATTTCTGAAAAAGAGCACGGGCCGCTTCCTTTTGGGGGAGGCCCTGCCCCTGGCCGAGCAGGTTTTGGCGGCCCTGCGGGCCCTCCCCGAAGTAGAGCAGGCTGACATGGCCGGGTCCCTGCGCCGGCGGAAAGAGACCATCGGCGACCTGGATTTTCTGGCGGTTTCTTCCCAGCCCGAGAAGGTCATGGACTTTTTCGTTTCCCGGCCCGAGGTGGTAAAGGTCCACGGCCACGGCCGGACCAAGTCCTCGGTGCGCCTGCGCCAGGGGCTGGACATGGACCTGCGGGTGATCCCGACGGAGAGCTACGGCGCGGCATTACAGTATTTTTCCGGGTCCAAGGAGCATAACATCGCCCTCAGACAGATCGCCATCGACCAGGGTTATAAACTCAATGAATACGGCCTGTTCGACCGGGAAGAGCGCCAGGTGGCCGGGGTGACGGAAGAGGAGATTTACGCCAAGCTGGGCCTGGCCTGGATACCCCCGGAACTGCGGGAGGACCGGGGGGAACTGGCTGCGGCCCGGGAGGGACGACTCCCCCGACTCATCGGCTACGGGGATATTAAGGGCGACCTGCACGTACACTGCAACTGGAACGGCGGGGCCGACTCCATCGAGGAAATCGCCCGGGCAGCCCTGGCCCTGGGGTATGAATATGTGGGCATCTCAGACCATACCAAGTTCCTGCGCATCGAACACGGCCTGGACGAGGAGCAGTTGCTGGCCCGGAACCGGGAAATAGACGCCCTGAATGAAAAACTCCACCGGGAAGGGAAAAAATTCATTGTTTTAAAGGGCTGCGAAGCCAATATCATGAACGACGGTACCATCGATATCACCGACGAGGTGCTGGCCCAGATGGATTTTGTCATCGCCGGGGTCCATTCCACCTTCAAGATGCCCCGGTCTGAGATGATGGCGCGGCTCAAGGCGGCCATGCATAACCCCCACGTGGACATCATTTCCCACCCCACCGGCCGCATTTTGAAGCGGCGGGAGGAGTACGAGGTTAATGTGGCGGAACTTCTGCGCCTGGCCCACGACACCGGCACGGTCCTGGAAATCAACGCCTATCCCGAGCGTCTGGACCTGTGCGACACCAACATCCGGGCCGCCAAAGAGGCGGGAGTGAGAATGGTCATCAACACCGACGCCCACCACATCGACCAGCTGCGCTTCATGCCCTACGGCATCTCCCAGGCCCGCCGGGGCTGGGCCGAAAAGGAGGACATTATCAACGCCTGGCCGGTGCAGAAGTTTATAACCTTGCTGAAATAGTCTACCGGAAAAACATCCAGCGAAGATTCAGTTACCACGAAAAGATGTGTACGCCGACTTTTTGCAGCGAATTTATCAGTTTTTTATCGAAAGTGGCGATCCAGGCACCCTTGCGCCCTTTTCCCGTGGCCGCTAACAGGGCGTCGCCGTAATCGGCAATCTGGTCCGGCCAATAAGCCAATACCCAGGCGAAATCGAGTTCATGAGCCACCTGGAAACCGGGCAGGGCTAATAAATCGGCCACCATTGCCCGTATCCCCGCTTTGGGCAGACCGTAGACTTTGTCCAGAACATAGACAAATTCGGTTATCACCTGTTGAGGGCAGATAATAACCGTCCGGGATGATCCTGCACTCTGGAATAAGGCGGCTGCTTTGGCCTGCTGCTCCGGATGGCGATCCGTCACGAAAGACAGGAGGACATTGGCGTCAATAATAATTTCCCTCATCGATATTTCTCGGCCTGCTGGTGTCTGGCCTGCTCAACATCGTCGCGGAGGCAACCCGACCCCACCTTGACCGAATTCTGATACTGGAGAAACCTTTTCTGCACCGGATAAACCAGCACCTTGTCTTCCTGGATCTCCCAAGCCAGAGTGTCATGGATGGCCAGTTTCAACTTTTCCCTGATCTTCTTGGGAATGGTGACCTGATATTTTGAGGTGATCAGGCTTTGCATCAGCATTTCTCCTTATTTAATTTCCTTACAAAAATATATTATTGTAAGGAAATATTCTCGTCAAGAAGAAACTGCTCCTGCAGCTAACGGCAAAATACTGAACTCTTGCTGGTGAATGATGCCTTTAAATGCCTACCTCACCCTGTTCCTGCTGCTCGCCACCTTCGGGCTGTTGATTTTCACCCGGATTCCCCCGGTGGCTGTCTTTCTCGGGGCCCTGACCGTGAACCTTACCCTGGGTCTGGCCCCGGTGGAGGAGAGCCTGCGGGGCTTTGCCAATCCCAGCATCCTCACCATCGGGGTGCTCTTCATGGTGGCTGCGGGCATGTACCGCACCGGGGCCATTACTCTTCTGACAGAGAGGTTTATCGGCCGGCCTCGGAGCCTGTGGGCGGCCCAGGCGAAAATTCTCTTCCCGGTGGCGGTGGGCAGCGCCTTTCTCAACAACACCCCCATCGTGGCCATGTTCATCCCGGTGATCCGTGACCTCTCCCGGACTCTGCACCTGGAGGCCACCCGGCTTTATATCCCCCTGAGCTACGCCTCCATTCTGGGGGGAACCTGCACCCTCATCGGTACGGCCACCAACCTGGTGGTGGCCGGGCTGGTCCGGGAGCATCTGGCGGGACCTGCTGCCGTGGCGTCGTTAAAGAAAATCAGCATGTTCGACCTCGCCTACCTGGGCGTCCCCATTACCCTGGCAGGCATTGCCTTTATGATGGTGACCAGCCGGCTGCTGCTCCCGGCTCCCCGGAAGGCGGACATCACTGGCAGGCATAAACGTTGGTATCGCTCTGAGTTCAGAGTCAGCCCAAGGTCGCCTCTCATCAGCCGCCGGCTGGGGGATCTCGGTTTTATGGAAGCGGCAGGACTGCGGCTCACCGGTTTTCGACGGGCCGATGGCCGGCCGGCGGCGGGGGAGCCCCAGGTCAGGCTGGAGGCCGGGGACATCCTGTGTTTTGCCGCCACCTTTGAAACCATTCCTACTCTGTGGGACACCAACGGGCTGGAGCCGGTGCATACCATCCAGCCGTTGGCATCGGAGCGCTTCACCCACCGCCTGGTGGAAGCGGTGGTGTCGCCCCTGTGTCAGGAGATCGGCCGGAAGATTGCCGAACTGCCGCTGCCGGGCAGCCCGTACAGGGTGGCCATCATTGCCCTGTCCCGCCTGGGCCAGCCGCCCGAGGGGCCCCTGGCCGAAGTCCGGATCGAACCGGGGGACGATCTGATCCTGGAGGTGGATGAGGATTTTTTCAACGAAAACCTCAATGAAGTGGAATTTTCCCTGATCAAGCGGCTCACCGGGGTCAGGTTCAAACGCTATGACCGGGCCCTGACCGCTGCCGGGATCATGATTGCCATGGTGGTGGTGGCCACCCTCGGCTGGCTGAGCATGTTAAACGCAGCCTTGCTGGCTACCGGAGCCATGCTCCTTACCGGCTGCATGACCTTCCGCTGGGCCGGCCGCAGCGTGGATTTTAGCATCCTGGTCATTATCGCCAGCGCCATGGGTTTGGGCACAGCCGTCACCGCCAGCGGCCTGGCCGCCCATATCGCCGACCTGCTGCTGATCGTGGGAGGCCGGAATCCCTACTTGGCCCTGAGTATGGTTTTCCTGGGCTGTGTGGTCATGAACACCCTTATCACCAACGTGGCCTCCGCGGTGTTTATGTTCCCTATTGCCCTCAACCTGGCTACAGCCCTGGGAGTGAATGGCATGCCCTTTGTCATGACCCTCATGGTGGCTGCGTCCTGCAGCTTCATTTCGCCCATGAGCTACCAGACCAATTTAATGGTGTACGGACCGGGGACCTATCGCTTCAGCGATTTTGTCAAGATCGGGGTGCCCTTGACCCTGCTGGTGGGAATTTTGACTCTGGTACTGGCGCCGCTATTCTGGCCGTTTTAGCCGACGGGAAACGTTGCCCTGGGACGGGGCAATCCCACTGCCGTTGGATAACTACTTATTAGAAAACTAGTTTTATTATTCTGCTCTCAGGCATGATTCCTTAACTGCAGTTCCAGCGGGTGGGGATGCAGGTAATACTGTTCCTTGAGATAAGGTTGCCGGTATTTACGGACATAATGGCTCACCAGGGTGATGGGCACGATGAGGGGTATCTGGCCCTGGCGGTAGTTATCGATGATTTCCAGTAATTCCTGTTTTTCGTCCGCGGACAGGGCCTCTTTGAAATACCCCAGGAGGTGATAGAGGACATTGGCGTTTTTCTTGATGGTGGTTTTGAGGCGCAGGCTCGACAACAGCAGTTCCTGGTAGCGGGCCAGGGTTTCCTCCAGGGGGCGCTCCGCCACGTGGGCCACCACCCGCCCCATTTCCCGGTAGTGCTCCGGGCTGTGAGAGAGGATCAGGAGCTTGTGCCGGGAGTGGAATTCCACCAACTGTTTCCGGCCGGCCCTGGCCGCCACAACGTCCCGCCAGCGTTTAAAGGTAAAAATGGCTTCAATGAAGTTCTCCCGCAGCTTGGGGTCGTGCAGGCGACCTTCCTCCTCCACCGGCAGGAGAGGGAAATGTTCCATAAAGGCCCGGGCAAACATGCCGATACCCTTTTTCACCGGCATACCCTTGTCGTCATAGACCTTCACCCGCTCCATGCCGCTGCTGGGCGAGTCGCTCTTAAAGATAAAACCGTTGAGGTTCTCGGACTCCAACTCCTTAACCCTCTTATAGGCCCATGTCTGCATCTGCTCGGTGTAGTCTATGCGGCTGCGGATGGTGACGAGCCTCGGGTGGTCAATGTCACCCACCAACCGCATGGCCTCCCGGGGGATGCTCAAGCCGCACTCCACTTCCGGGCACACCGGCACAAAATCCACGTACCGCCCCAGGGTCTGGGTGATATACCGATCATGTTGATGCCCGCCGTCAAACCTCACCAGCTGGCCCAGAAGACAGGCGCTGATCCCCAATCTGATTTTTGTGTTTGCTGTCTGCTCTTCCATAAAGGTATTATATTACTCCTGGGGTGGGGCCTCAATGGAAAAAAGTGGTCAGGGGTTAGTGGGCAGTGGTCAGGGTTCAGGGGTCAGTGGTCGGTGGTCAGGGTTCAGGGGGTAGGGGTCAGAAATAAGGATACGGTATTAATCCGCCTCGTCCTGATCGGTGGGGCGGGCCTCCGTGTCCGCCCTCTGCACTCCGGTTTAGTCTCGTACCCGAATAAATAAGCCTCGTGCCCAAGGTGTCCTTGGGCACGTAAAAACCGAAAACCGAAAACCGAAAACTGGAAAACGGAAAACGAAAAATGTGATGACTGTGAAGACAAGTCTTCTCGTTGGCGCGCTGCTTGTGGCCCTCCTGGGCTGTGCCGGGGGGAATTCGGAACGGGAATTCCGCCACCGCCTGGACGGCATCCTCCGGGACAGTTGGGAATTTTATAAGATTCACTTCATTACCCCGGAGGGCCGGGTAAAGCGACCGGAAAACCAGC
>VGSX01000061.1 GCA_016874895.1 Deltaproteobacteria bacterium | reverse complement strand
GTTCCGGACCCTGACTAAAGGGAATTCAGGCCCTCAGCCGCTGTATTTATTCAGCCCGAAGGCCAGCAGATCGGCGGCCACCCGTTGTTCGAAGGATTCACCGCTAAGCTCCTCCAGGTGTGAGCGGCCGCCGGCGGCTATCTCCAGCCATAGCCCTCCCCGGTGGTCTTCGTAAAGGCTATAGGTGGCCACATAGGCCGAACGGACCCGCCGCCGGCGGCAATAGAGCCGCATGGACCTGCCGTCCAGCAGAGTGAAGCGTCTGAGTATGAAATTATCGTACATATCGGCGCAGGTGGGGCTCTATAACCGGATACGAGATCTCTGTTCAGTCTGAAAAGGTCGAAGTTCAACGTTCAAGGTTTAAACATGGAGAGTCGCCTGAAGCCACCAGCAATTTTTTCATTGTTTATGGGTGGGCCGCCGGCCCAAAAGGAACTGCTCTGGATTCTTCAGCGGATCACACTGCTCCTGCCGGGACTACTCACGCCAGGCGAATTTTGTATCTCTGCTCATTCCACCGCGGGCGATGACAGAATCGAGGCAGGCCGTTCACAGGATTCGGCGTTCTGACACCATTCGGGCAACTCCATGCCTGTGCCTTCCAGGGATTCTTCCACCGCCTGCAGCACCTGCCAGCCCTTTTCCTGCCAGGCAGAGAGCGGGGGCGGGTAATGGCCGCCAAAGGTGAATTTTTTGGGGCTCTTGGTGTCGAAAAATATCACTTCGACCTGAATGTCCCCCTTTTTCACCCGATAGCCGGATTTGAAATTGTCCGAGGTATTGGCGGTGGTGCCTTTGGCGAAAAAGGAAATGAGATTGTTATCTTTTCTTACCACGGAATAGGTCTGGCAACAATCGCCCGCACCGGTGAGCCCGCCGCAGCCGCATTTCCCCCCCAGCAGGACCAGGCCGTCAACCCTATAGCCTCCCGGCACTTTTTCCACGGACACTTCAGTCATCACTGATTCTCCTGATAAACTCTGCAGTTAAGGAGAACATTTCGGAGGTATTCAGGAAACTCTCAATGCCCCGCGGTTTTCCGGTTGATTGAAGACTTTGATCATGGCATTGGAGTCATGCGGATGGTCCTGCAAGTGCCGGGCCCAGGCTTCTTTAGTGGTCTCCCCCGGCTGCACCTGGATAACAACCATTTTCATTTCAAGGGATACTGCAAGCTTTTCCATTTCTTTGAAATAATGCATCTTTTATTTTCCTCCCGGCTCCTTACCCAGTTAAATATCGTAACAATCAACCTGATCTTGGAAAAAATCATGGCCGGTCAACTTAGCCAAGAGACTGTCTACCAGGAAAACGGATCTGGCATTCAGCCGACAGGCTTTTTCCAAATGTCCCGAGCCATCCCCAGAATTAAAGCTTACAGGCTTTTCCAGCAAGGCGGTTAGGTGGACTTCGTTATCCAGCAAATTTTGGCGGACTTCCTGCAAGCTGGCCAGAAGCATCTGGATGATACGATAATTGGCCGGATGATAAAAAAGATCCCCCCGGTAGTTAGTACTGGGCCCACTGAGCTGGGCCGTCAAGCGCCGCCAGAGTTTCAGGGGCGAGCAGGGCAGGCTGATAAAATCGTCGAAATCCGCCTCGAAGACCTCGATGGGGAGAAAATCGGCCTCACTGACGATTATCAGTTTCGTCTCAGGGTTTATTTCTTTAATCATCGGCAAGATGGCGAGCCGGGCGCTATCTTCTTCGGAAAGCTTTAACACGACCGATTCAAAGGCAAGGTTACTGATAATTGACACCGCCCGCTCCGGTGAATCGGTGAGGCAGACCGGATAGCCCTTTTCCTCCAGCCGCCTGGCCATCATGCGCAATAGAAAGGAGTTATCATTGATCAGAAGGATTTCATTCACCCGCATGATCTTTCTCCCGAGAATGATCCCAATGCCACACTGTCCGCTTAGGAATTTGCCGGTAACCACAAAATAACAGGTAAGCAATTTGGAAATTTGTTAAATCTTACCTAAAGCAAAAGAGAAATCTATGGACCGGTTCGACCAAATGGGGATGGTCAAAGGTGACTATAACAGAGGCTAACAACCGGCTGATTGCTGCTAACCGACGCCGACATTGCCAATAAACTCAATTGTCCCTGCCCTGCCAATTATTACATATTTGTTCCCCCGCCCTGGGCATATTACAATTATGTAATTGTCTGTCCACGCAACATATTGGAAACATTAATTAAATAGTCTGGCACGGTTGTTGCTCACTCCTTCCATATCAGAAGGCATTATATTTTCACTCTATGGGAGGATTTCTGGTATGAACTCGGGAGATACTGCTTTTGTCCTAGCCTGTGCGGCCCTGGTCCTGTTAATGACGCCCGGGCTGGCTCTCTTTTACGGCGGCATGGTGCGGAGCAAGAACATTTTGAACACCCTGATGCAGACTTACATAATCATTGCCCTGGTCGGGGTGCAGTGGGCCGTCTTCGGCTACAGCCTGGCTTTCGGCCCGGACACCGGGGCCGGGCTAATCGGTAATCTGAGCTACTTCGGCCTCCAGGGGGTGGGACCGGAGCCCTTTGCGACCTACTCTGAAACCATTCCTCACCAGGCCTTTATGGTCTTTCAGGCCATGTTTGCCATTATTACCCCGGCCCTGATTGTCGGCGCCTGGGTGGAGCGCTTCAAGTTCAGCACCTTTCTGGTATTCATCCTGCTTTGGGCCACCCTGGTGTATGATCCCGTGGCCCACTGGGTCTGGGGTGACGGGGGCTGGCTCAAGGATTTCGGGGCCCTGGATTTTGCCGGCGGCACGGTGGTGCATATCAATGCCGGGATTGCGGCCTTTGCTGCGGCCCTGATTATCGGCCGGCGCCAGGGTTACGGCTCCGAGGCTATGATTCCCCATAATCTGCCCATGACGGTATTAGGGGCCGGGATTCTGTGGTTCGGCTGGTTCGGCTTCAACGCCGGGAGCGCTTTGGCGGCCGATGGTCTGGCGACCATCGCCTTTGTCAATACGCATTTTGCCACCTGCGGGGCGGCCCTGGGCTGGATGGCGGTGGAGTGGCTGGTCCGGGGCAAGCCCACCATGCTGGGCGTGGCCTCCGGCGCGGTAGCCGGACTTGTAGCCATAACCCCCGCGGCCGGGTTTGTCGGTCCCATGTCGGCCATAATTATCGGGGTCTTGGCCGGGGTCTTCTGTTATCTGGCAGTGTTGGCCAAACCCAAGATGGGTTACGACGACTCTTTGGACGTGGTGGGAGTCCACATGGTGGGCGGCATCTGGGGCGCCCTGGCCACCGGGCTTTTCGCCAGCAAGGCCGTTAATGACGCCGGCGCCGACGGCCTGTTTTTCGGCAACCCGGCCCTGCTGGGCATCCAGGTGGTGGCAGTCCTGGTGACCATGGTCTATTCCTTTGTCATCAGCCTGATCCTTTTCAAGGTCTTGGATGCCACCATGGGTCTGAGGGTGGAAAGCGAAGAAGAAGTGGCAGGGCTGGACATCTCGGCGCACCAGGAAACCGGTTACAGCCTTTAAATCTGCAAGGAGGATACTACCATGAAGAAGATAGAAGCAATCATCCAGCCCTTCAAACTGGAACCGGTCAAGGAGGCTTTACATAAATTGAGCGTCCAGGGCATGACGGTTACGGAAGTGAAAGGTTTCGGTCGCCAGAAAGGCATCCGGGAAGTTTACCGGGGCATGGAATACCAGGTGGATTTTTTGCCCAAGGTCAAGATTGAGGTGGTGGTCCCGGAAGAAAAGGCGGAGAGCATCACCAAGGCCATCATTGAACATGCCCGCACCGGGCGCATCGGCGACGGCAAGATCTTCGTCTACCCGGTGGCCGAGGTCATCCGCATCCGCACCGGGGAAACGGGGGATGGGGCCGTCTGAGATCGGATCGCCCGCAAAGGGCTCTTATCCCCCCTCACTATCCTGAAAAGTCCGAGCCTCAAAGTGCAAAGATGCACTCCAAATGTAGGGTGGGCATTGCCCACCATAATTTCTGACAACCTTTTCATGCCTTACGGGTGGGCCGCCGGCCCATGAGGAACTGTTACTCTCTTTATCCTCTGCGTCCTCTGCGTCTCTGCGGTGTTCTTTCTCACCGCCGAGACCCCGAAGACGCAGAGTTTATTATTGATGTTCTCGTCCAACTCTCTTACTTGAGCAGGTAATCATAGACAGTGCTCATGTCCTGTTAATGAAAGTCTCGTCTGTTCAGTCTCGCAAGCCTGTGCCAACGTGATTTTTTCATCCCATCACCTGCAACAGCCGATCCCAGAGTTCCCGGCGGCCCTCGTGGGTGACGGCGGAAAACCAGATAATATCCTGTGGCTGGACCCCGCTGCCGGCCAGGCGATGGGCGATTTCCCCCAACTGCCGGGCCCGTTGGCTTTTTTTCATTTTATCGGCCTTGGTCAGGACAATAATCTCCTGCCGGCGCCAGGCCCGCAGGCGGGTCACGATCTCCAGCTCTTCCGGCCCCGGCAGCCGGCGGCTGTCCAGGAGAAGGACCACGGCCAATAAGCCGGCCCGATTTTCCAGGTAGGTGGCGATCAACCGCAGCCATTTTTCTTTTACAGGCACGGGTACCTGGGCATAACCGTAGCCGGGCAGGTCAACAAAATACCAGGCCTGGTTGATGACGAAATAATTAATGGCCTGGGTGCAGCCGGGACGGGAACTGGTCCGTACCAGTCCCTTGCGGTGCAGCAGGGTATTAATGAGGGAGGATTTGCCCACGTTGGAACGCCCCCAAAAGGCCACTTCCGGGAAGCTTTTAGGGGGAAACTGCTCCGGCCGGGAGGCGCTCAGGACAAATTCGGCTGACAGGATTTTAGGTATGGCCATGATGGTTGCTTGGCCGGAGGGCCCGCTCCCTGTAATACCGATTTCGGTTTGGAATGCAACAATCTGATATCTCAACTATCTAAAAATAGATAATATCTTAACCGGAAACGGTGTAAACCGGCAGCCTGCCGGGGTGGAAATCCTCTTGACAATTAACCAAAATACATTATAGCTAGTTGCCACCAGGGGAACAACTCTTTTCCGGATGGCGGCCCGGGGAACAATGGATTTTCCATGCGGGGCCATCCGTCCCCCCTGGAAAGATTGTGGCAGGATGACCGCTAAGTACAGCAGTTCATAAATTCACTAACGCATTTTTCTGTCACCCTGAGCCGAAGGCGAAGGGTCTTAGCCCGTAGTCCTAAGATCCTTCGCCGCCGGGGGCGGCTCAGGATGACAAAAGGGGTGGAACTCCTTAAGTCAACAGCATTGGGAATACGCTTCGCTTTCCCCATCCTATGGCCTTTTAAGTTTAAACTTTAGTAGGCGTTCAGCTATCAGCATTCAGCTTTCAGCAAAAACAAGGAGTTAGGCAAACTAATCGAGAAACCAGCATCCTGCCATCTTGGGTTAACTATTTGAATTTAAGTTATTAGCTGACGGCTGTGAGCTGACCGCACGAACGCTTACAAACTTTAAACATCGAGCTTTTTATATCGAGCTTTTTATCAGGAGGTTGGCATGATTCGCCGTTGGCCGGTTTGGTTTTTCGTGATTATAGGTTATCTCATGACCCTGGCCTGGGTAATGCCGGCGGGGGCCCAAAAAAGCGCTACTCCCCCGGCAACCCTGCAGAAGGCCGTGGAGCTGCTCAACAAGGCGGAGAAACAGGTGGCCGATGAACCCGATGCGGCCCTGCAGTCCGCCAAGGAGGCGCGGTTACTCTTCCGGGATCTAAAAAAGGACCTGGCAGCCAAATTGGCTGATTACCAACTGACGGAAGCGCAACTGGAGGAGGAGGACTTCAATACCAGGTTGGCGGAGGATTTGTTTAAAAAAGGGGAGCTGTTTCACAAAGGAGCCAAAGAAAAAATGGCTCGCAGCAAAGACCTGGCTGACCAGGGGGACGAAGTGGAGGCCAGGAAGATGGAAGCCGTGGCCCAGATCGAGGCCCGTCTGGCCCTGCAGCATTACGTCCGCTCACAGATTTACCACCTGCGCAACCAGCAGATGATTTTTCAGACCATCCTGCGGCAGAAGAAATAGTCAGGGAAATCCTCCTGCCGCGGAGGGCATTGGCGTCTTTCGGATTCGGGCCTTTCAGCCATCGTCCGGCAGCTGAAACAACGGTGAAATATCTTGTAGATTTTTCCGGCCATTTATATTATTTTTAACCTTACCTTAAGCAAAAACTCACCATATTTTACGGCCTGGCAGCAGAGAACGGAAAATTTTTTCATAAGGGAGGAGAATCCATGGCACCAGAGCGCTACTGTTACGCGTTCGAAGAGGGAGACGGGAAAAACAAACACTTGTTAGGCGGCAAAGGGGCCGGTCTGTGCACCATGACCCAGATCGGGTTGCCGGTGCCCCCGGGATTTGTCATTACCACCAAGGCCAACGTGGACTATCTGGAGTCGGAGGGCAAGTTTCCCGAAGGGCTCATGGATGAGGTGCACGAATATATGGAGGCCCTGGAGAAAAAAACAGGCAAGGGCTTCGGCAACCCGGAAAACCCCCTTTTGGTCTCAGTGCGCTCCGGTTCGGCCCTGTCCATGCCGGGCATGATGGACACCATTTTGAATCTGGGATTGAATGATGAGACCCTCAAAGGATTGATTAACCTGACCCAGAACGACCGCTTTGTCTATGATGCCTACCGCCGCTTCCTGCAATTGTTCGGGAAGATCGGCCTGGGTATTCCTGATGATCCTGACCAAAAAAGCGTTTTTGACAAGATCTTTGATGAGATCAAAGAGAAATATCACGCCCATGTAGATACCGAGCTTAACGCCAAGGCCCTGGCGGAAGTCTGTGACCGGTTCAAGGACCTGATCAAACAGAAAACCGGCAAACCTTTCCCCCAGGACCCCTGGGCCCAATTAGTGATGGCGGTGGAAGGGGTCTTCAAATCCTGGACCGGCAAGCGGGCGGTGGACTATCGCCGCCAGTTCAATATCACCCCGGACATGGCCTATGGTACGGCGGTGAACATCTGTACCATGGTTTTCGGCAACATGGGCACGGACTCGGCCACCGGCGTAGGCTTTACCCGGGATCCGGGCACCGGCGATAATGTCCTGTACGGCGATTACCTGGTGAACGCCCAGGGAGAGGACGTGGTGGCGGGTATCCGCACCCCCCGGCCCCTGCGGGAACTCCGCACCGACATGCCGGAAATTTACAAGCAGTTGGAAAAGATGCGCCACACCCTGGAGCAGCACTACCGGGAGATTCAGGATTTCGAGTTCACCATCGAGCGGGGCACGCTGTATATGCTCCAGACCCGCAACGGCAAAATGAATGCCTGGGCCCTGTGTAAGACCTCGGTGGATCTGGTGAAGGAAGGCCTCATCAATGAGGAGGAGGCCCTCCTGCGCGTCCCGGCGGATTTCCTGGAGCAGTTCCTGCACCGGCGCATCGACCCGGATGCCAAAGTGGAGCCCATCGCCGTGGGCATTGCCGCCTCCCCCGGCGCCGCGGTGGGTAAGGTGGTCTTTGATGCGGACCGGGCCGAACGCCTGGGTCATGAAGGGGAAAAAATTATCCTGACCCGCATCGAGACCAAGCCCGAAGATATTCACGGGTTTTTTGCGGCCCAGGGTATCCTCACCAGCCGGGGCGGCAAGACCTCCCACGCCGCGGTGGTGGCCCGGGGCATGGGCAAACCCTGCGTCTCCGGCGCCGAAGGCATGGATATTAACTACGAACTCAAAGAGGCCCGCATCGGCAAACATATTATCAAGGAAAACGATATCGTCACCATCGACGGCGGCGCCGGGGCGGTTTATCTCGGGGCCGTGCCCATGGTGGACCCCAAAGTCAGCGATGATCTTTTAGTGCTGCTGAAATGGGCCGACAAATACGCCCGGCTGGAAGTATGGGCCAACGCCGACACCCCCGATATGGCCGCCAAGGCCCGGGAACACGGCGCCAAGGGCATCGGCTTGTGCCGCACCGAGCGGATGTTTAATGAAGGGGACCGCCTGCCCCTGGTGCGCAGCATGATCCTGGCCACTACCCCGGATGAGCGCAAGCGTTGGTGTGACAAGCTGCTGCCCATGCAGCGCCAGGATTTCTACGATATTTTCAAGGCCATGGAGGGGCTGCCGGTGACCATCCGCCTCCTGGATCCGCCCCTGCATGAATTCCTGCCCACCATCGAGGAGTTGCTTAATGACATCAGCCGGTTGAAGGAATTCAGCCAGGTCATGTATTCCCTGGAGCAACTGCCGGGAACGGCCATGATGGTGGACCCGGAACTTTATAAACTCATGCCTAGCATCGAGACCATGACCCGGGAGTTTTCCGAATACAAGGCCAAGAAGCTGGACCAGAAGCTGTTGAAACAGAAAGAGGAGGTGCTGCGCCGGGTGCGGGTGCTCACCGAAGTCAATCCCATGCTGGGGAACCGGGGTATTCGCTGCGGCATCTCTTTCCCGGAAATCTATGACATGCAGCTTCAGGCCATCTTCGAGGCCACGGCCCTGGCCCTGCGGGACAAGATCGACGCCCGGGCCGAGGTGATGATACCCCAGGTATGCACCGCCAAAGAACTGGAGTGGGTCCAGGAACGGGCCGTACGCATCCACGCCGAGGTGGAAAAGCGCTATAACGTCAAGATCCCCTACAAATTCGGGACCATGATGGAAGTGGTGCGGGCCTGTCTGCGGGCTGCCCGGATTGCCGAAATTGCCGAGTTCTTCTCCTTCGGCACCAACGACCTGTCCCAGGCCACCTTCTCCTTTTCCCGGGAAGACGCGGAAAACAAGTTTCTGCCCATCTACAACACCGAGGGCATCCTCCGGGACAACCCCTTTGAGATATTAGATATCATGGGCGTGGGCCGCCTTATGGAATTGGCGGTTAAGGAAGGCCGCCAGGTCCGGCCCGATCTCAAGGTGGGCATTTGCGGCGAGCATGGCGGCCAGCCTCAGGCCATCGAATTCTGCCATCACGTGGGCCTGAACTACGTCTCCTGTTCGCCTCTGCGCATCCCCATCGCCCGCATGGCCGCAGCCCATGCGGTGATTAAGGAAAAGGGCAAGGAAGTGGCCAAGTCATTGTAACTTAAGAAAAGGTTGGGAGGGACAGGAACTGCCGCCCCTCCCTGAACCTTAAAATATAAACTTTAATTTTCAGGCCGGAGGTTTAGCCGGATGCCGAAAAAACCCCTGACCAGCATCACTATTGATACACATATCCGCTGCCGGCAGGTCTTTCCCCCGGAGAACCAGGCAACCTATAAAGATTTAACCATCATGGGCGTTCGGCTCTCCCGGGAAGAGGCCCTGCATCTGGCCCGGGCTATCCTGGCCGCCACCCAGGAATGGCAGGAAGTGGAACTGGTGGTGCACCGCTTCGACAAGCGGAAGTCGGATAATACCTATCTCCTCACGGTGGTGCCGGAGCACCATGAAGTGGAGGACCCGGAATTTGTCAAGCAGATCAGACACCAGGCCCCTAAAGGGATCGATAAGCCGGAGGATATGGAGGAGGTCCTGGAGTCTTTGAAGGATTCGCCGATATCGGATTGAGATCGGCTTGCATTAAATCTGGCGGCTCTGCATTGAACTTTTCATTCCGAAGGCGGGATGCGCATATATCCAGCTATGCCAATCTTGAGAGCGCCACCGCTGCATTGAACTTTTCATTCTGAAGGCGGGATGCGCTTATATCCAGCTATGCCAATCTTGAGAGCGCCACCGCTGCATTGAACTTTTCAGTCCGAAGGCGGGATGCGCTTCGCTTTCCCGCCCTACATTAAACAATCATTGTAGGATTTCAGCCCGTCCGGTGAGCTTGGCCGTCTCGGTTTCTTTGATGACGGCCTCATCCCCGTGAAGCAGGCGTTCGATGACGGGCATCAGATGCACGGCGGTGGCGATATTGGGGCTCAGGACATAGTCGGCCCCGGCCTGGTATAACTCCAGGGCTTTGGCGTTGCTCTGCGCCGT
Organism: Deltaproteobacteria bacterium; assembly: GCA_016874895.1. Classification (GTDB taxonomy): domain Bacteria; phylum Desulfobacterota; class Desulfobaccia; order Desulfobaccales; family Desulfobaccaceae; genus Desulfobacca. The sequence goes on along the minus strand of VGSX01000061.1, from coordinate 4,748 downwards.
GACGATGATTTTGGCATGGGGGCAGACGGACTTAATCAGGTTGATGAGTCTCATGTTATCGGTCCCCACCAGGATATCATCGGTGATGGTGGAAATGGCGATTTTGACGGTCTCCAGACCGGCATGATGCAGGGTTTGGGCATTGCTGATATCGCCGTAGACCACCTTGACCCCGTGGTCCAGCAGACCCCGATAAACCACCGGATTAAAATCCACCACCACGAGTTTGCTTTTCAATTCCGGTCTGGTCTCCTCAATTTCCGCCAGGAGGCTGGAGGCGACCCGGAAGAAGCCCAGCAGAGCGATATCCTTGGGTTCGTGATCCTGGGATTCCTGCACCTGTCCGGCGATGGGTTGGAAGCCCAGGCGCTGCGCAACCTTACCGAGGGCACCCTGGAGGCTGTGGCTGTATTTGATCATATAGGTAGAGGTAACGGAGGTGATGACAAAGACCAGGATAATCAGGGTCATGATGTCGGGCCCGATGTGGCCGTATTCTGGTTTGCGGCCGATAACCGCAATGACCAGGGCGAATTCGCTGATCTGAGAGAGATTGATGGTGGTGAGCAGGCTCACCCGGTTGCCGTTTTTGAGCCAGTAGAGCACCGGAAAAATGGAAAGGAAGCGGGAGGCCACCAGGAAGAGGGCCAGAATAAGGGCGATGATCAGGAGCCCCGGATTATTCAGGGGATTGGGGATCAGCATACCCAGGGCCACAAAGAACAGGGTGACGAAGAAATCCCGGATATTGATGATCTTCCCCATGATGTCCTGATTGTAGGGGAAGGTGGAAACCGCCACCCCGGCAATGAGGGCGCCCATCTCCATGGAGAGCCCCAGGTAGTCGGCCAGACCGGTGATGAGAAAGCACCACCCGAGGGAGGCCACCAGGATGAGCTCCGGTAGTTTGGCGATCTTTTGGAAGATGAAGCCCAGGGCATACTTGCTGGCCAGGAGGCTGAGGCCCACCAGAAAACCGCCTTTGGCGAAGGACCACAGGATGGTCAAAATCTGGGGTTCGGCCAGGTTGGGTTGCAGGCCCAGGATAATAATGGCCCAGAGGTCTTGAAAGATCAGAACCCCCAAGGTCAATCGTCCGGCCAGGGTGTCCAGTTCGAATTTTTCGTACAGCAGTTTGACCACGATGGTGGTGCTGCTGATGGCCAGACAGGCGGCCAGGTAGAGCAGGTCGTAGCGGCCCCCGATGACCTTGACGCCCAAAATGGTATATTCACAGGGGCAGGTGTCGTGGAAAGTAAATCCCAGCAGATAAACAAAAGCCAGCCCCATGGAAAAACAGAGGATGAATTGCGATACCCCGGTAATAATCAGGGACTTACCCGATTCTTTGATCTTTTTGAGGTTCAGTTCCAGACCGATCATAAATAGCAGCAGGATAAGACCGATCTCCGAAATGGTATGGATATCGGCTTTGTCCTCCACCCAGCCGAAGCCCATCTGTGGCCCGATGATGACCCCGGCGGCAAGATATGCCAGGATAAGAGGTTGCCTGATCATGACCGAGAGATAGGCCAGGATCGTGGCGGCTAAAATGCTGACGCCGATGCCCGAGAGCAAGGCATGATCCCCGGCGGCCTCAGCGGCCCGGAGCAGCGAGGGCTGGACCAGGAGGAACATTGCGGTCAGCAAGGGAGCAAAAACAAAAATTTTTCGTGATGATCCGGATAGCGACATGGTTTTCCTGGAAATATCGGTTTTTGGTTTTCAGTTAGCGTTTGATGGTAAAGAGAAGAAATAGATTGCGACAGCCTTCCTAAGTTGTTGGGCAGACTGAACTTGTTAGGAGACTGCCTATTACGTCAATAAGTTATCGGTTCATTGCGCCACTTTCTCAAACCCCTACAAGTCAAAGGATCAGGGAAAGAGAGTCATCAGTGGGGTCCCCAAAAAAACTATCCCGGCTTGGCAGCGTCATTACTGTCCGATTTTCTTATGATGGGGCCAAACTCTGGCAGAGGCGGGGGATGAGCCCGTCAAAACCGCCGTTGGACATGACCAGGACCACATCGCCGGGCCGCACCTGGGCCAGGAGGTGAGCCAGGAGGGCGTCGGTATCGGAAAAATGCCAGGCGGTCCGGCCGGCCCGGTTCAGATCAGCCGCGAGCTCGGCTGAGGAAAAACGGTCGCCTTCCGGGGCCTTCCAGATATCGGGGGGTTCGCGCACCAGGATCAGGTCGGCGCCGGCCAGGGCCGGGACGTAATCGGCTTGAAAGATGCGGCGCCGGCTGGTATTGGTGCGGGGCTCGAAGGCCGCCAGGAGCCGCCGGCCGGGGAAACGGCCCCGGGCCGCCAGCAGGGTTTCCGCCACCGCGGTGGGATGGTGGGCGAAATCATCCACCACGGTGATACCCCCAAAATCCCCCACCACCTCCAGGCGCCGCTTCACCCCGGCAAAATCGGGGAGGGCCTCCTTGAGCTGCTGCCGGTCCAGGCCCAGGTCGGTGAGGGCGGCCAATACCGCCAGGGTATTGAGGACATTATGCCGGCCGGCCAGGGGAACGTAAAATGTGTCCCAGAAAAGACCCTGGCGCCACACCTCGAAACTCATGCCCTCGCCCCGGGGCTGCAGGTTGCGGGCCTGCCACTGAGAATCTGAATTGAGACCATAAAAACCCACCGGGGCGGCAGCCTGGGCCGCCACCTGGCGCACCCGGAGCTCATCCCCAAAGGCCAGCAGGGCCCCGGTGGCGGGCAGTTGGCTCACAAAGGCGGTGAAGGCCCGGACCACGTGGGGCAGATCTTCATAGATATCGGCGTGATCGAACTCCACCGAGGTGAGAATGGCCAACCGGGGGTGAAACAGCAGGAACTTGGGCCGTTTGTCGAAAAAAGCGGTGTCGTATTCATCCCCTTCCAGGACCACGTAAGGCCCCTGCCCCAGGCGGTAGTTGGACTGGAAGTTCCTGACGATGCCGCCGATCATGAAACCGGGGTCCAGACCGGCGGCAAACAGCAGCCAGGCCAGGAGGGAAGAGGTCGTGGTCTTGCCGTGGGTGCCGCTCACCACCAGGGCCTGGCGCTCCCCCACCAGGAAGCGGTTCAGGGCCTCGGGCAGGGAGAGATGGGGCAGGCCTAGCCGGAGGATTTCCCGGGCCTCGGGATTCTCCGCCCGGATGACGTTGCCGATGACGGCCAGGTCCGGCCTTTTTTCCAGGTGTTCCGGGCGATAGCCGTCATACACCTCGATGCCGAGCTTTTCCAGGAACGTACTCATGGGCGGATAGGTGTGCTCATCGGAGCCGGTGACCAGATGGCCCTGTTCTTTCAGGATGCCGGCCAGGGCCGCCATGCCGGTGCCGCAGATGCCCAAAAGATGGATGTGATGGGGGGAATTCGCGTTCACTTCAGAATCCTTCCTGGGGTCACAAAAGATCGCAACCATCTAACGACAAGCGATAAAAACATTGATATCTTAATATGTTAAGCTGAGTAGCCCCGGTGTCCTTTTTGCCCCTAAGGTGACAATGCCTGCCGGATGACAGCTTCACCCCCGATGGAAGTGGGAGAAACCCAGCGCCCGGGACACGGCTTCGTACAACCGGGGTCGGAAGGGCTTTATCTTATCATTGTTCCGGCCCAGGTGCACCCTGTTGGTCAGCAATACTACAATCTGCCCCAGCTGCAAGTCAATCCAAAAGGAGACCCCGGTGAAACCCAGGTGGCCGACGCTGCGGGGTGAAAAACAGCGGCCGCAGCTGGCCCCAAAAGCCGCCGGGACATCGAACCCGAGGGCCCGGTCAGCTCCCGGCGGCGTCGTCAGGAAAGTGCGCACCAGGGTCGGATCAAAAAAACCACTTCCAGTCCCCTGGAAAGCTTTATAGACCTCGGCGGCTAAGCGAAATACCTCCCGGCCGGTGCCGAAGAGCCCGGCGTGACCGGCAACGCCGCCGGCTGCCCAGGCATTCTCGTCGTGGACCTCTCCCGCTCCCGGGCGCTGGGGAATCAAGCCGGGTTCGGTGGCGGGGTAGGGCAGCTCCTCCCCCCCGGGCTGCCTCCGGGGAGTAAATCCCAGACGTAAGAGTCCCAAGGGGCGATAGATCTGACGCCGGCAAAAGTCGTCCAGGTTTTCCCCGGCAACGGTCTCCACCACGGCCTTCAGGAGCATGAAGCCTAAATCGCTGTAAAGGGTGGCCTCGCCGGGGGGGTGCTCCAGGGGTTCGGCTGCGGCCAGCCGCTCCAGTGCCCCGGGCCGCTGCTCCGGCGGGAGGGCCAGGACCGCTTCATAAAACGGCCTCCAGGCCGGCAGGCCGGACCGGTGGGCCAACAACTGCGTGAGGGGGAGACCCTGCTTGTCGGGCGGGAGCCACTCCACGGGCAGGAGTTCCCCCAGGCGGGTTTGCAGGGAAAGACGTCCATGCTGCACCAGGAGCAGCAGGGCCAGGGTGGTGGCCAGGGGCTTAGTAAGCGAGGCCAGATCAAACACCGCCTCCGGGGTTGCTGCCGGGGCGTCCGGGCCGGTGTGCAACCGGCCCACGGCCCTCTCATAGGCCAGGTTCCCTCCTCGGCCGGCCAGCACCTCTGCCGCCGTGTATACCCCGGAGGCCACTCCCTCCTCCAGGATCTCAGCTACCTGCAGCCACTTAGAGGTCATTTTGCTCCGGAGAAATACTTCTCCCAGCGACCAGCTGGCGGCCTGACGTTTTCTTATTGCAACAGTGCATCAGGCAATGCCGCCCCCAGTCATTTTTTTTTGAAACCCTGACGGTTGAACCATAAGCAATGAGCAA
>VGSX01000060.1 GCA_016874895.1 Deltaproteobacteria bacterium | reverse complement strand
TGTCGGATCAGGGCAGCTGTCTTCCAATGTCAGAAATGCTCTCAACTCGTAATAGTGGGGTTCAGTAATTCTCTTAAGAAATTTTCAGCTTCTGGAGGAAGTGCAGTGAAGTTGACTTGAAAAACCGGTGGCAGATCCGACCGGTGCGCTAATACTTTGGCGTATAGGTTATCGGTGATCAGCCGTTCCTGGTAGTCATACAGGGACAGTCGGAGGTTAGACAGGTGTGCGGGCAATATATTTGCGGTAATTTCCGCAAGTTTGGGGGCCAGTTTGGTGATCGCGGCGTTATACCGCAACTCCCCCACATGCTTCCCTTCTAACACGGTGAATTGGACAGGCAATTGGTGAGTAATTTCGATCCATTCTACGTCTGGTTTGGGGGGCAAAAAGAGCTGATAGTCTCCAGCAATACCACCGACCTCATAGATGGTCAGAGGTTCTTTTACCCCTTTAGGACTGACCTGCACGACATTGTCCAGGCGCACGATATCGCTGCATGCTTTGAGGGTGGTTTCTGAGACCAAGATTTGGCCGCCTACCGTGTAGGACTCGATGCGGGCCGTGAGGTTGACATTGCTTCCGACCACCCCGTATTTCGTCCGTTTTTTGGAGCCGATGTTGCCCACCACCATATTGCCGGTGTTGACCCCGATACCTAAGGCCACTTCAGGGTACCCGGCCTGGCGGTTGCGGTCATTAACCGAGGCCATGGCCAGCTGCATCTCCACGGCACAGGCTACGGCGCGCTGCGCATCATCCGCGCGCTGGAGAGGAGCCCCAAAGATTACCAGGATGCCGTCCCCGATGAATTCATCGATGGTGCCCTGATATTTCAGGATGATATCGGTCATGGTCTCCAGATAGATATTGACCATGGAAACCACGTCTTCGGCCGGCAGCCGCTCACTTATGGCAGTAAAACCCCTGAGATCGGACATAAGAATGGTCGCCTGCCGCTTTTCCCCCCCGATTTTTAAGCCGCCCGGATGCTCCAAAATCGTCTCGACGATGTCATCGGAAAGGTAACGGCCAAAGATCTGGCGAATGAACCGGTTGCGCACCTCCAGGGCGGCGTTGAGTTCCTGCAATTGCCGCTTTTGCTCTTTTTCCAGATCCTGCAGCCGTTTCTTTTCCAGGCAGGCCCCCACTCTGGCCCTGAGCAGCACCGGGTTAAATGGCTTGGACAGATAGTCGGCGGCGCCCAGTTCAATGCAGCGGACCACGCTGTCCATTTCATCCAGGGCGGATATCATGATCACCGGCAAGTCCCGCCAGGCAGGAGAATCATTCAGATGCTGGAGCACCTGGTAGCCGTTCAATTCCGGCATCATAATATCCAGCAGCACCAGGTCGAAGGCCCCGGTGCCAATCATTTCCAAGGCTTGGCGGCCATCCGGAGCCGCCTGCACCTTATGTCCCAACCGCGATAAATAGCGGGACAGCAAGTCCCGGTTGATCTCGTTATCATCCACCACCAGCAGGGCGCCAGTTTCCCCGCCGCTGGCGGCGGCGCTTTCCTGAGCTAGCTCCCTCAGGCTGGTCATAACGCTGGCAATCAGAGGGGATTGATCTGAGGCTTTTATGGTTGCTGGTTTAGGGCCAGCATTAGGCCCGGGAACATCAATGATGTTATGGAGGCGCCCCAAGAAGAGTTTGCCTGCGTCGTGAATCTTCCGGAGGTCTGCGACAAGCTCCTCTCGCCCTTCCTCCGCAGCATTTTCCAGCAGGATTTCACTATAGCCTATTATGCCGTTCAGCGGGGTGCGGGCCTGATAGTCCAGGTTGGCGATAAGCGATTCCAGATTGAAGGCGACGTCATCGGAGGCCAGCTTTTGAGCATCCAGGAGATCATTGACCACAGCCAGGAGCTGACGGCCGGCCGAGAGGACCTGATTGAGGTCGTCGGCGAAATCTGCCGGACTGTCAGCGTCGGCGTCCTCCAGGAGCATTTCGCTATAACCGATGATGGCGTTCAGAGGGGTCCGCAATTCATGGCGCAGATGCGACCATAGAGCTTGAGAGGTCTGTCCGGCATCAGTCGCTGGACTGGAACTCCCGTTCTGTCCGGTTTCAGAAGTGGCGGCGGACATGCTTTCCTGGTTCTCCTAACGGGCCAAGAACCCCTGGATTTTCTCCAATAGCCGGGGAAACTCCACCGGCTTGGTATCATAGTCGTTACAGCCGGCTTCCAGGCATTTTTCCCGATCGCCCGCCATGGCATGCGCCGTGAGGGCGATAATGGGGATCGCCTGGGTTTCCGGCATGGCCTTGAGCCGCCGGGTGGCTTCCCAGCCATCCAGACCTGGCAGGCTGATATCCATGAGGATCAGGTCGGGGGCCTCGGTGCGAGCCATCTCTATGGCCTGCTCACCGTCCATGGCCATGACCAGTTCAAACCCCTTTTTCAGCAGGCGCCGCGACAACATATCGCGATTCATTTCATTATCTTCAACCAAGAGAATTTTAGCCATTGGTCTTGTTCCTCCGGATATATTTAGGCTGATCCGTCTCCTGTTTTCAAAGCGCTCTTCTTTAAGCGTATCTTCACCATCTTGCTCACTTCAGCCAGCAGCTCCTCCTGGCCCCGGGCATCCTTTTGGATGATATCAGTAACATAGCCATTCAGGCGCAGGCGATCTTCAGGAGTCAAATCTTTGGCGGTGACCACCACGATGGGAATGGCACGCCAGGCCTCATGTTCCCGCACGTAGTCGACAAATTGAAAGCCATCCATTTCCGGCATCATGAGATCCAGCAAAATTAAGGTTGGCTGCCCCAGGGCCAACCGTTCCAGGGCCACCCGGCCGTTTTCGGCCTCCGTAACCTGAATCCCCGTTTTCTCCAGGAGATGCCGGATAACCTCGCGGGTGGCGGTATCGTCTTCCACTACCAAAACCGTGGCAGGTTCGGAAGCAGGACAATATTTTTCCAAAATAGCCAGCAGGCGGTCGCGCTGGATGGGCTTGGTCAGATAATCCGCAGCGCCCAGGGCGTAGCCCAGATTCTTATTATCCACGATAGTCAGCATCACCACCGGGATATCGGCCAACTCAGGATCGGCCTTGAGCGCGCTCAACACCGCCCAACCATCCATGCCCGGCATCATCACATCCAAAGTGATGATATCGGGATGAAGCTCCCGGGCCAGACGGAGCCCAGCCTCGCCCCCGGCGGCGGTTTCCACCCGGTACCCTTCCTTGGTCAGAAAGCGGGTCAACAATTCCCGGGCCCCCGGGTCATCTTCGATGACCAGGACGGTGTTAAGCCCCGGCAATTTGGGCTCGGCGGCTTCCGGCTGAACCGGAGCCTCCGGTTTGATCTCAACCTTTGCGGGCAGCAGGACCGTAAAAGCAGTGCCGGCCCCAGGCTCACTGGCCACGCTGATCTCCCCGCCCATCATCCGGGTAAAATGTTGGGTGATGGTCATTCCCAAACCAGTTCCCCCGTATTTCCGAGAGGTCGAGGCATCGGCTTGCACGAAAGGTTGGAAGAGTTTGTCAATCTGCTCAGGGGTCATGCCGATGCCCGTGTCCGCCACACGGAACGAAATCCATTTAACCCCGTCTCTGAGCACGGGAGCGGTGTCCAGGGTTATCGTCCCGTTTTGGGTGAATTTACTGGCATTGCTGAGCAGGTTAAACAGCGACTGCCTTACCTTGGTCAGGTCGGCGTACATGGAGCCGAGTTCAGGGGCGCTGTGCACCTGGAGCGTATTGGCGTTCTTTTCTATCAACGGCTGCAGGGTGCTGGCCACGTCATTAATCATCCCGGCCACATCGAACGACTCCAGGAAGAGATCCATCTTGCCGGCTTCAATTTTGGACAGGTCGAGGATCTCATTGATGAGGCCCAGGAGGTGTTTGCCGGCGGTATGAATTTTTTGCAGGTCGGGGATGAAATCCTCCTGTCCCTGATCCTCGGCGTCTTCCATCAACATCTCGCTGTAGCCGAGAATGGCGTTCATGGGGGTGCGCAGCTCATGGCTCATGTTGGCCAAAAAAGCGCTCTTGGCCCGGGTGGCCGCCTCCGCAGCCTCTCGCGCCTCTTCGAGTTCCCGCTCCGCCCGGTCCCGGTCGATGGCGACGGCGATGGTCTTGGCGACTCCGGCGAGGGCGTGCACCGCGTCCGGGTTGAGCTTAGTGCGGGAGAAAAAGGCCATGACTCCCACCACCCGACCTTCGACAATCAGGGGATGCCCGACAAAGCTGACCAAGCCGTGTTGCCGCACCCACTCCTTGTCATCCACATCGGGTTCTGCCCCCACCTGGTTGGAAAAGCGCAACCGGCCTTCCTGCGCGATGCGGCCGATTTTAAACTGGCCCAGGGGAATCCGGCTGCGAGTGCCATCGGTTTGGGAGTGTATGCCTGCACTGGCCTGCATTTCCAGTATGCTTTCCACCTCATTGACGGTCCAGATTCGGGCCAGGGCCGCATCGAACTGGCTTACCAGAGCTTCGGCGCACAGTTGCAGCCTCTCTTGTATCGGTTTAAAGCTGGTCAAGGCATCGCCGACCTCGGAGCCCAAGAACGCCAGTTGTTCTCTCTGCTTGGTGTCAGTGATATCCCAGCAGGCGCCGATCATCCGGGTAGCGACACCCTGTTCATCACGTAACACCACGGCCCGGGTCGCCACCACGTGTTGGCTGGCATCGGGCCAGATAACGCGATATTCCGTGCTATAGTCTCGAACTCCTGCAATGGCCTGCCGGGTTTCCTCCCGCATTCGCTCCAGATCATCCGGGTGGACGCGCTCCAGGAAAATTTCCCGGTGGCCTGACATTTCCTCTGTGGGTAATCCCAGGATAGCCTGGGTGGCCTGATCCCAGGTGAGGGTATGCTGGTGCAGATCTCTCTCCCAGATGCCGATGCCTGTAGCCCCCAGGGTCAGATCCAGGCGCTCTTTGCTTTCCCGCACCTTGTAGGCGGACTCTTTCAATTCCGCTTCGGCTCGCTGACGCTCCTGGTTAGCAAACCGCAAGCGCTGCCGCCAGATGAGAAAAGCGGCGCTCAGGGTCAGCATCAAAAGACCACTGGTCAGGCCAATCTTGGTCCGCAGGGAGGCCGGCATCAACCTGTCGAGGTCGCCCAGCAGTACTAACGTCCATGGGCCATTCGGATCGTTCCATTGCAACTGCGTCCGGGCCACGGCATAGCGGCGATTTTCAATGCTGACGATGTCGCTCGTCAGGTCGAAGGGCAACGTCCTGGGTGTGCCGCTGTCAAAAATCTTGCCGAACTGTTTGAGCGTCCGGATCGCCTGGAGCCGTTCGGGGGTGCATTGCCCAGCCAGAGACTCGATCCAGTCTTCGCGGGTGCTGGCAAAAACCAGACCTTGGGGAGAGAGCAGGAGGGCCGGGCCAGACCAGGCCCTTAATACGGAATCGACCCGTTCCAGACCCAGGCGAGCGACCACCGCCCCAATAATGGGAGCATTGGTCGATACTTCGCCATACATGGGGGCGGCAAAGTATAGGGAGCGCATACCCGTGGTCGTGCCGATGGCCGCATAGATATTCTGCTTGCCCTGCATGGCAATCTGGAAATAGGGGCGGAAATTGACGTCCACCCCGGTCAGGGGTACTCCAACTGTGTCCCAGGAGGATTTGATGATGCCGTCCGGGTTCACTAGATAAGCCCCGTTGGCCTCATAGATCTGGCCGATGGCCTGCAAGCTTTCCATGACCACCGGAGTATTGAGCGGGATCTCGCCGCGTGCCACTCTCTTGATCGGCTGATCGACCAGTCCTAACGCCGACACCGCTCCCATCACATTGCCGTTCATGGTCTGGGCCATTACTTCGAAGCCGCGTCGAGTCGCCTCGGTTTTTAAGGTATCCTGGTAATCGTGTTCGAGAGAAAGGCGCGTTGCCTCTATTATGCCGAATGTCACCGCTACAGAGAGCAGGATAGCGGCCGCCCAGGGCAACAGACGGCGTGAAGATGGACTAATTTTCATGGTAGGTTTCCTGAGATTTGTAGTCACCTGCCTGCTTATAGTGAGATTCACAACATGTTTCGTATATCTTCTCGATTTTACAGCTGGTGATTATTCAAGGCATCCCACAGGCTGGCAGGTTTAGGTAAAGGCCCTGGGTTAACAAAAAGGCCCTTAGATCAGCTGAATATTATTCTATCCTCAGCTATGACACCCATGGCATAAAAAAGTATCGGATATTCCCTTTTCAATCTTTCGAAATCCGGTCGGCGCAATACTAATAGGGAGGTGTCTTCCTCGGCAATAACAGTAGCGGTGCGGATGCCATCGCCCAGAACGGCCAACTCCCCGAAGAACTGGTTCTCAGCCATAGAACTGATCTTTTCCCCTTGACCCTTTCCGGTCATAAAGACACTGACTTTACCCCGCTCAAGATAGAAAATTTCATCTCCCTTTTCTCCTTCATGAGTAATTATCTCCCCGGATTTAAAGGTTCTACGGGTTAATTTTTCTGCCAACCGATCGATAATCTGGAGGGGCAGCTCTTTGACCCAGCCGCATTCCAACAGAGCCGGGCGCATTTGATGGAGCTTGAGAAGTCTTTTCCCAATGATGGTTCTTTTTGCCATTTGCAGAAAAACCGCCCGGGGGATAACCATCATCCTGCCTTTGGTTGTGGTCTTTACAGTAAATGTACATAGGTTGTCTTCTAAGATAGGGATCTCTCCGAAAAAATCTCCGGTACCCATTCTAGTAAGTTCATTATTACCCTGTATAATAGAAAACGCTCCATCGATGATAATATAGAAGTCCTTCCCTGTCTCACCCTCTTGTAAAATCTCCTGACCAGGAGCCACCACTTCAATCTTTCCCTGCGAATAGATGGTATTCAGCCATTCCTGACTAAGGGTGGAAATAAGAGGGGAGTTCTGTATAGCATTGATATCGCCAATGCTCACAGTCGCCGCCGGAATAATTTCCCATTGCTGGCCGGGACGGATCAGGTTCAATCCTGTAATTCCTTCGGGTAGATTAGAGCGATGGGTTAAGTATATTTTTCGTTTAACTTTCATGGAAAATTTATTTAATTCTGTCGGATCGGGGTGAATTAAACCTCCTCCGCCGTCCATGATGACCAAGTCGGCCTCGGCATTAAAAATATTTGCCAAGGTATCATATGCCGCCTTGTCGACTATTCCGGCAGCTAAAAGTTTTTGCAGTGGTTCGCCCCAAACAGTATCACCACTATATATAATTTTCTTTCCGCTATAATTAACTTCGAATCCTATGGTTGCAATGGTGTGAACGGCTCGGAAAAAATTAAACGTCGCTCCAAACCAATAGAACGGTTTATCTAACGGAACCTCTGTACAATAAATCATTTTTTTTATTTTATCTTCAGGCCAACCAATCAATAAGGATAATTTTAATACAAAGCTACGGTAAACTTCTTTAATAGTTATCAAATTTACTTTATGACCACTTATGACGGCATCAATTACGGAAGCATGGTCCCCATGATTATGAGACAATATAATTCCCTTTATTTCACTGATGCTCAAACCAAATGCCCGGAGATGTTCTTTAGTCCAGGATGGTCCATCAATAAGAAGAGGCATGGAGTTTATAAAGATTACTAATCCAGTTGTAAAACCGATGGGGTCAAAACCTGAGGTGCAGTGACTTAGAGCAAGCAATCCGAATGCTGGCCTTTTTAGGTGGAAAAAAGGATCTGCCTGGATTTTCATCGGCGATTTTTGTCGCTCATAAAAATTTAAGTCAATAACCTGATCCTCCTCTTGATAGGTAATATAAAAACAGTTCTTTTCCCTTACTTCGATATGCAACCCCTTTAATTCTGTCTTTCCCTCCTTAAAATGGATGAATTCAACCAGATCATCAATTTCGGCAATTGAACCTTCCTGGGTTTTTAGAGCAAAATGATGGGTGATGGCAAGTTGTCGAGCCATGTCTTGGGTCGGAATATGCCATTTACGCATTAGACTTTCATCCGGACCCAGCAAAGTAAGCCTTAATATCTGCCTGATCCTCTCAGTCTGGTCGGCGGTGCCAATAATCTTGAGTCTTTCTCCCTGAGAAAATCCTCCTCGGAAAAATAAAAAGTGAAACAGCGGAAATTCCAGTTCGGCTTGAATTTCCTCCAACCAAAAAAAGTTGGCCGGTAAAACCACCGCCGTGGGCAGAGGTTTACCGCGATTCATTAAGACCTTGATAATCTCCGGAGGCGACCCGAAAATTATTGTTTCATCCTTTATCTCAACTAAAAAACATCCTATCGTCAATTCTTCGACAGTGAACATTTATACTACCCTTTTAAGCTGCATAGCGGAGGTGCTTTCCCTGGAAATACTACCATGCAAACACATGAAATCCCCAAGCAGGCAAGTCCACATAAAGGCCGCGATATAACAAGGCATCGCCCTCCCATTCATAGCGGGCCTCACTCATAAGGTCCTTTAGCGTTACCTGTTCTCCCTTTATATCACCAAACGGCCAGGCCACATGACACTGGCCCTGGGTGGGGCCATAATTAACGGTAACCAATAGGCGCTGGCCGGCCTCGCCTTCCCAAGCATAGGCCACGAAGTGTTCCCAAGTTGGGTTTCCGTCCCAAGCCGGGCGAATTTCCAGGAGTTGCCAACGCCCCTGCCGCACTTCAGGTCGCTTCAAGCAATCCAGCAGCTTCTGGTAAAACTCCCACAAGACTAAGTCGACCGGCTCCTCAGGCCGGCGGCCCAGATGCATAGAGACTTTGACGCGGCGGCCCTCAAGCTGGCCCTCGTGGAAAAAGCGCAGGCCGGGAGTGAGGTAAGTAATGACTGCCGCCCCCTGGTGCACAAGATTTGGGAAATCATGGGCAGCACGGGGCTCGTCATGGTTTTCCATAAATCTGGCTAACCGGTTTTGATACGCCGGATCAGCCCAGAGATGTCCCCGCACCTCTGCCGCATCCTTGGACAAAAGACGGTCGTAGAGCTTCTTATCATAGCAATAGTCAAAACCCTGCTGCATGAGGGTCCATTCCAGATCCCAGTAGACTTCCGCCATAAAAATAAAGCCCGGGTTCTTAGCCTTGACCCGCCCAATGGTCTCCGGCCAGAAAGGTTCGTCCACGGGTGGGGAACCGTCGGTGGGCAAAGACCGCTCGCCCCAAGTGCGCTGGAAGATCTCGGGGAGAATCAGCATGGCCATGTCACAGCGCACCCCGTCGGCGATCTCGGCCAGCTTGAGGAGCTCCTGGGCCATGGCTTCCCTGAAGCCCGGATGGCGATAGTTGAGCTGGAAGGTATCGGGCCAGCCGGCGAAGTAGGGGTCCCGGCCGCAGGCCAGGATAAGGGAGCCGCTGGGGGTCTCAACACGCCGATAATTATGGGGTTCCCGCTCCAGGTCGGCTTCGCTCCCGTGGACGTAGAATTCGGGGTGCTGTGCTACCCAGGGATGATCAGGGGCGGTGTGGTTGGGGACGAAGTCCACGAGGAGCTTGAGGCCCCTGGCTTTGAGACGTTCCTTCAGACCTAAAAGGTCCGCCTCCCGGCCGAAATCCTGGTGCAGGGTATAGCCCGTCACCGCAAAGGGCGAGCCGCTGACGTCCGCCTCGGTGAAACCAGGCAGCGTTGCCTCAAACTCCCGGAGCCACTCAGGGTGACTCAGAGACACCTGGCGTCCGGCCTGGCCGGTCTGCCAGAGGCCCAGGAACCAGACATAATCGAAGCCCTGGGCAGCCACTTGGTCGAGAAAGGGATCGGGAATATCTGCCAGCGTCGCGGCCCGTCCCAAACGGTCAGCAAGCTCCTGGAGCCACACCCGGGTGTTGATCTGGTAAAGGGAAGGATAAAGCGGCAATTAAACATCCTCCTAAAAGCGTTATGACAGTCCGCCGGAGCCATCTCCCCCTCAGGATTAGCGTTTGGTATTATGGCTTCCCCCCACCTCCCGAGCCTCCAGGCCGGAAGGCAGCACTTTTGCCAGCTTCCAGGAGCTTCTGCGGATCGAGAAAGCCGTAGAGCTGGATGAATTTTGCCACCAAGCCGGTCCAGCCGGTCTGGTGGCTGGCGCCTAACCCGGCTCCGTTATCCCCATGGAAGAACTCGTAAAAAAGGATGTGGTCCCGCCAGTGGAGGTCGCTCTGGAACTTCTCCGTACCCCCGTAGACGGGGCGCTTGCCGTGCTCGTCCCTCAGGAAGATACGGGTCAGGCGCTGCGCGATCTCTTTACTCACCTCAAAGAGGTTCATCATCTGGCCAGAACCGGTAGGACATTCGACCTTGAAGTTATCACCATAGTAGAGATAGAAGTTCAGAAGGGCCCGGATGAGGACGGCATTCACCGGCATCCAGATGGGTCCCCGCCAGTTGGAGTTGCCGCCGAACATGCCAGTATTCGATTCAGCCGGCAGGTAGTCCACGCGGTACTCCTGGCCGCCCGTGTGGAAGACGTAAGGGTGCTGCTCGTGAAACTTGGAGAGCGAGCGGATGCCGTAGGGGCTCAGGAACTCGTTCTCGTCGAGCATCTTGGCGAGGATCCGGCGGAGCCGCTCCGGATTGACCATAGCCGCAATCCCCCGCTCGGCTACCCCCAGGTGACCCGGCCCGGTGGGGTGGATGGACTCCAAGAGCTCGGGCATCTGGCGCAAACGTGCCTGAAACGTGGCCGTGGTCTGCGGCACGCACTCGCGCTGCCACTTCTCGAAAACCGTCGTGGCGCACAGGGGCAGGAGTCCCACCATGGAGCGCACCTTGAGCCGGGTGGCGCTGCCGTCGGGGAGCCGTAAGAGGTCATAGTAGAAGCCATCCTCCTCGTCCCACATCCCATCCGGCCCGGGCTTGTTCATGGCCGCGGCGATATAGAGGAAGTGCTCTATGAACTTAGAAACCATGTCTTCGTAGACGGGGTCGTAGCAGGCGAGCTCCGCGGCGAGCTCGACCATGTTCTGGGTGAAGAACGCCATCCACGCCGTGCCGTCCGCTTGCTCCAAATAGCCTCCGGTGGGCAACGGGGCGCTGCGGTCGAAGATGCCGATGTTGTCGAGCCCGAGAAAGCCGCCCTCGAAGACGTTCTTGCCAAACCGGTCCTTGCGGTTCACCCACCAGGTGAAGTTCAGCATGAGCTTGTTGAAGGCTTTCCTGAGGAAATCGACATCCACTTCGCCACGCAGCGCCTGCTCGGTGCGGTGTAGGAACAGAGTGGCCCAGGCGTGGACCCGGGGGGTTAACGTCGCTGAAGTTCCACTCGTAGGCGGGGATCTGGCCGCTGGGGTGGAGGTATATCCCGCGGAGCATCAGTTCCATCTGCTCCTTGGCGAAGTCGGGGTCCACGATCGCGATGGGCAGCGTGTGGAAGGCCAGGTCCCAGGCGGCGTACCAGGGGTACTCCCACTTGTCGGGCATCGAGATGATGTCTTCGTTGATCATGTGGAACCACTCCCGGTTGCGGAAGTCGCGGCTCCCGTGATGAAGGGGATGGGCCCGGTGTTCCTCCAGCCACTGATCACCGTCCCAGTAGTAATACTGCTTGGACCAGAGCATGCCGGCGATGGCCTGGCGCATCACTTGGGCCGCGTCTGCGCTCACCGCTGGGGGTGTCACAGACTGGTAAAACTCATCAGCCTCCCGGAGCCTGAGCGCCAAGACTTCTGCAAAATTCTTACCGAAGGGTTGATTCTGCTCTGCCGGAGGTGAATTGGTGAGCCGCAGGCGGATCACCGCGGTCTCGCCCGCCTTGACGTTGACTTGATAGTGAGCCGACACCTTCGTTCCCGTCTTGTCAGGATTCACTGCGCCCTGCTGCCCGTTCACCACATAATCGTTGATGCCGTCCTTGAGGTAAGGGCCCGCGTCCGGATAGTCGAGACCGAGCCGGGCGTGGTTGGTTTCATTCTCGGTAAAGAGCAGCGGCGCTTCGCCCTCACAATACAGATAGTACGAGCCCAGTCCAGGATCCGAAACGGCCACCGCTCTGGTGCCCGCTGGTCCGTCGATCTGTTTGAGGATCGGTTTCTCGACCGGTTTGGCTAGCCACGCTGCCCAGTCGTTGCGGGGCCACAGGGTCGACAGCACGTGCAGCCCGGCTGCCTGCGGCCCCCGATTGGCCACGGTGATCTGCACCAGGATGTCCTCCGGGCTGGCCTTGGCGTATTCCACGAAGACGTCGAAGTATTTGTCCTCGTTAAAGACTCCGGTGTCCAGGAGTTCAAACTCGAACTCCTCGCGACTGCGTCCCCGGTTAGTGTCCACCAGGTCGGCATAGGGAAAAGCCGCCTGGGGATACTTGTACAGGTATTTCATGTAGGAATGGGTGGGAGTGCTGTCCAGGTAGAAGTAGTACTCCTTGACGTCCTCGCCGTGGTTGCCTTCGCTGTTGGTAAGGCCGAAGAGGCGCTCCTTGAGAATGGCATCTTTGCCATTCCAGAGCGCCAGGGCGAAGCAGAGCTGCTGCTTGTCATCGGAGATGCCGGCCAGGCCGTCTTCCCCCCAGCGGTAGGCCCGGGAACGGGCCTGATCATGGGTGAAGAAATTCCAGGCATCTCCGTTTTCGCTGTAATCTTCCCGCACGGTGCCCCACTGCCGCTCGCTCAGGTAGGGGCCCCACTTCTTCCAGAGCGCTTTGCCGTCCCTAGCCTCTTCCAGGCGGATGGTCTCTTTAATCTTGGCGGCCATGCTAACTCCTTAGCTAGAGAATCGACTCAGGGTGGATTAATTTAGCAAAAAGAAATGCGAGTTACAATGCCTCTTATTCCTGTTGCCTTTTTTTTCAAATATCGACCCAAAACCTTTATATCCAGCTTAACCTGTCTTGTCCGGCTTCGTCCCACGGAGATTCTCAATCAGAATATAGGTGCTCAAAGCGAACACCCAGAGCGGAAACACCAGGGGCAACCAGTCGGCAAAGCGGCTGCTCAGCAGGAGCAGCGCCGCCAGTGCATAGCCCGGGAGCGTTATCCAGCGTGGCAAAACCTGCGTGCGCATGGCCAGAGTGGCAGTCGAAACCATGAATACACCTGCCATTTTGAGGGCAAAGACGTTCATCACCTGGGCGCTAATGGCCCGGCCAAAGGCGTAAGCACCGGATTCGACCATCAGTTTAGGGGCGGTGTTGAGGACCAGGATCATTGCCCCTGCTACTGCTGTCGCCGCAAAGAACATAGCCAGGAATAAAATCCCACTGCCGAAAAAAACCGTAGCAAAAAAGCGGTCCTCGGACGCGCCAAGCCGGTCACGCACCACTCCGATGAACCATAAAAAGGCGATACCGGCGAACGGCACCAGGTTTAGCGCCAGCACCACGGTTCCCGTCTTGATAGTGGGCAATTCCTGAATCTCCGGGGAGATCGCTGGAACAGAAATTCGCAAGAGGACCAGAGTGGTAGTTAGCAGTACCGAAAACAGAATTCCGGCTATGGCTGCGGCACGCGGCGTCTTCAGCCGTTCCCGGGTTAGGGGCTCGGTCTGCTTCATTTTTTGTTCCATAAAACACACCTCCCAGTCCCATTATACTGTACTTCTGCACCCGTGTCGGCTCGTTTATCTCTCTACCATATCCATAAAGATTTTACCTCATGGTAAGGATCCAGATTAAATCTCAGAGGACTCCTGACTTCCTTGATAGATCAAAGGAACCGAAAGCAAGAGTATCGATCACTTGCCACCTCCGACAATTATCACCTCGCCTTGAAAAATTGCAGATATGGTTTGGATATCAGAACTGGGTGGGGATTCCCCTTGGGTATTCTTTCGTTAACCTACCCTTTTTCAGGGATTGAGACGCCAGAACTGGAAGTTGAGATAGGTGGCGAAGCTTACCCAAAGGAGGTAAGGGAGCAGCAAGAGGCCAGCCGGCGGTTGGGATCGCCAGAAGGCCATAAAGGTGACCAGGATAGCCAGCCAGAGGGCGACGATATCCAGGAGTGCCAGCCCCGGGCGCTGCAGGCCAAAGAAAAGGTAGGACCACAGAGCGTTCAAAGCCAACTGACCGAAAAACAGGCCCAGGGGGACAATGGCATTGGCCCAACCGTACCTACGCCACACCAGCCAGGCGGCCGTAGCCATCATGACGTAGAGCAGGGACCAGACCGGCCCGAAGATCCACGCCGGAGGCGTCAGGGTTGGCTTGACCAAGCCGGCGTACCACGCCCCGGGCTGGAACCGGGAACCGATATAAGCGGCGGTGAAGGTGACCGCCAACCATAAGATCAGGCCCATCCAGACCCAGGGCCCGGTGGGACGAGATTGCGACATGGTTTCCTTCCTTCTTTGGACTATGCCGATAGTATATGGTAGCCTGGTCCACTTCAAAGGCAAAATGTTTTCCGCGGTCCTTCCAAAGTAGGACTGACCTTATGAAAAGCTAAATGTGTCGATATGGATGAGTTATGGGAAGTTTTCAGCCGGCTGATAAGTTTCGGAGCAGGGCAGGTATCTTCACTTTCAGATTCTGGCCTCTTTCGTGGTAAACCGTCCCCCCCTATCGCACCCCCAGCGTATTAATACCGTGTCCGCTTTCAGGTGCAACAAACTCAACCTGTAACTTATTGATAAATCTTATTTATTTTAACCGAAAACCGAAGACCGAAAACCGAAAACGGTATAACATGGCGTGCCAGATCAAGGCTCAGCACGGATAGAAGGTTGAAGGGTCTTTGAGGGCCATCGATTCACCGGAACCAATCAATCGAAACGGCTTGTGATCTCAGCTTTTCTTTTCTGGCTCACCACTTCCAGGCGGTGCTGGCCTGGGGTTACCAAGCAGCAATTCACTGGTGTATCGGGTGGGCGATGGTCGGATAGGCCCGGAATCTGGG
>VGSX01000059.1 GCA_016874895.1 Deltaproteobacteria bacterium | reverse complement strand
GCCCTTGGCGATGTGCTGCGGGAGGCCCTGGCGCCGCTGGGGGACAAGGCGCAAACTGGTTTTCATCTTCGGCTCGCTGGCCCAGGGGAAGGAAACTGCTCAAAGCGATATTGACCTCTTCTTAGTGGCCCAGTTATCTTTGCGGGAGACGACCAAACTTTTGAGTCCAGTGGTATCCGAGCTGGGCCGGGAATTTAATCCCGTGATTTACCCCCCTGAAGAATTCATAAAAAAGGCCAGAGAAAATCACCATTTTATTACCCAAGTTATCAAAGGCCCTAAAATCTGGCTTATCGGCAATGAGGATGAACTTGCAAAGCTGGCTGAAGGACGGCCATTCCTCTTAGAGAGTAAAGAGTAAAGATTTGGCCTCGTTTTTCTCAATTGTATCGTCCCTACCCTTTGTTCAACGGCAGGTCACTCCCTTCGCTCGGAATAATGCGCAGCTTGTCCAACTCGGCTTGAAGAAAGCCCGAGTCGCAATCTGGTGCGCACAAAATCTGTTTAACTGTCCCGTCTGCAATAGCCATTCTGAAATCGAAAAACAATTGTAAACTGGGCGGAAAACCCATCGTGGTACCGTCGTTCAGTACAAATTGCCCTATGCCTGGGGCTGACAAGGAAATACGCAGTTCTTTTTCCTCAGAAAACTTCTTATCCTTCAAATACGTGTACTTAATCGGATTGGGAAGATGTGCCTCGTTTACTTGATGCCCATCCCATTCGACGTATTCAACGGTCCCGTAATTCACCGAAAAGATTTGACGGAACCGGTTGCCGTTATACTCGAGAGCAGTATTTCCAGGCTGTAGATTCTGGTTAAGAGTCTCCCTTAATTGGTCAAAGTCAAAGATGATACAAACCTTGCCTTTCTCGCTGCCGTTCGCGTATTTATTCCATATGAAATCTGAATTCTCCAGCGAAAAACAACAGGCGTAGGTCCTACAGCGCGATTGATCGTAATAGTCTGCCGCTGAAAACTCCGGGGCCTTTGCAAACCTCGTCATTTCGTTGCCTTGCCGGTCTTTCGGCAATTGCTCCCCGTCGTGTGGATCTGCGTCTGGGAAATCTATGTATTGATCCACACGGTTAAAGTGGAGATAGAAACCTACAATGGAGCGAAGCAAGTTTTCTATGGTCATCATCTTGTAAAGCAGTTGACCGGACGGCGGGATATTCAGCATAGACGCATGCGGTTCAACGCTGCCTAAAGGTGCGGGGGTGGCCTGACGCGGTGTATTCTCGTCCACGTCATGACTCCTTCAAGAGGCGGCCTGCAACTGGCGAGCGCCGCCTTCAAGTTGCCGTGTCTGGATTGATCAGCTCCGAGAAAAAATATGGATGAAATATTTATTTTATAACATTTTCCCAAAATTCCAGCTTGTCAAACCCCTTCGTTATCACCTTAATAAAAAAAGTGCATTTATTTTAATGAGATCCGCCCATCCGCACGTGTAATTTCCCATTGCCCCCCCACTTACCCCGACGCAAGTTTTCCTACCGGATAACCCTCCAAAAGGCCCAAAGTCTCCCAGCAAACCTGGGGGTCTACAATGCTTTGCAAAATGCCGGGGCAGGATAAGTTGATCCTAAATCGGAGATGCACTTTGTTTAAGTCCAAGCCAGAGATGACAGATTTGTGCGACTGTAACTTGGTGCAATTACTTTTACTTTTGGCCTATAACTGTCAAGTTATTTAAACAGTATAACTTTAACTACGCATTACGCAAACGGCTATCAAGGGTAGCGATGTGGCTCCAGGTCCAAATTACTGTACTGTCAGCATGATACGGCGTAATAGGTAAGTAATACTATAATACCATGTGCGTAACTCATTAACCGTACTCTGTTTTGACGACGCTATTATATACGCAATATCGAGCATTTAGGCATATTGAGTGCATCTCTCATAAGTATAACAATTCTTTACTTATGGGAGAGCAGCAATGACCACAAAATTCGTAGGAGCGTCCGGCAAGAATGGCAGGGAGCGTGAAGTTATTCCGGTCCCCGAGGGCATGACTGACGTCAAAGCGGTAATGGTGTTCTTTCAGTGCGACCGGCATACAGCAAAGGCTTCCATTGAGCGCGGTTATTACATCGTGGACTTTCACAAGAGGACCGTCTACCCCGGCCCCCTGGACACCGAGTCAGCCTACAAGTTGGCCTGGTTCATTTACCGGCGCAAGTTTGAAAGCTGGCTCCCCTGGTATGTGGGCGTTGAGGACCTGATCCAGGAGGGCGTGACCAGGTTGTTCGAGATGGCTGGGCACCCCCGGTTTCAAGAGAAAGGGTTTCAATTTTACCTCGCTCTCAATGCCATGAAGGGCTGGATAGAACGCCAGCGCCG
Source organism: Deltaproteobacteria bacterium (assembly GCA_016874895.1). Classification (GTDB taxonomy): domain Bacteria; phylum Desulfobacterota; class Desulfobaccia; order Desulfobaccales; family Desulfobaccaceae; genus Desulfobacca. The sequence goes on along the minus strand of VGSX01000059.1, from coordinate 12,470 downwards.
TATGCGGGGCGGCGTCGGAGGCACGACCCCAGGGTACGAAGAGGCCTACCGGAGGGACGCCCGGTCCTCATGGCTGACCAACTGGCAGGCGGCGTGCCACGAGGTCCCTCAGAAGGCTAAGGCGAGCCCGGACACCTGGCGGCGGTCACAGGCGGCAACTGAGAAAATCGTCCGGCAAATCTACGAGGCCGGCGAAGGTGTGAGCCAGGCGGGATTGGGCCGGCACCTGGGCATCAGCGCAAGGTGCGCCGGTAAGAAAGTGGCCAAGGCTATTCAGGCCGGGCTGGCAGAGAACGTTGGTTGCGCCACCGGCTCCCGGGGCCAGGCGATCCGACTGACGGCCAAAGGGATGGCCATCGTCCAAGGCGCTCCCCAGGCGGCGGCATGACCTGGGGAAGGATGGAGACCAAATGGGCCACCTGGGGCCGGTACCCCCAGCGTGGCCCTGGCCAAAACCGCCAGAGAAAGGGATTGACCATGTACCAGCATGATATTGAACTCATCGAAAGATTTGCCAGGGAAAATCCGGATGTCATCTCTAAGGCCCGGGAGAAACTGATGGTCTGCACCGTCATGTACCGGTGCGAGAATTTTCATATCTACTTCCCCGGAAGGTGGCTGGGAGAGACCATTACCTGCCAAGTGTGCGGGGCGGTGATGCGGCCGGAGGCGTAAATGAAAAGCATCCCGGTTTATCGGTTTCGGTGTCCTCAATGCCGGCGGCATCTCTCCTGGCCGAAGGAGAGCTATGCGGGCAAGGCCTTCGGGGCGGGAAAGCCCCTGTATTGCGGCGACTGCGCCTTGCATCGAGGCGGCAACTGCCGGCTGGTCCTGATCAACAAGACTACCTGATAAAAAAGTAATAAGACTTAAACGGTGGGGGGCCCTGCGGGCCCCCAGCCTTTTTTTACACCGGTTTTTTCCAATCCTGGCATCTGTCCACCCCACCTAAAGAAACCTAAGCTTTCATCGCATCCCCATGGGCCAAACTTGTCTCTTTGCTTATGGTAAGGTTTTCAGCTATTATGCCTTTGTACTCTTCCCTTGGATCGCCATAGCTGCCCCTATCCGAAACCAGGGGGCCAAGAAACTTAATGAGGAGCACCCCATGGGCGTCTTATCGGCCTGCAAACCTCGCCGTGATGTCTTGGAAGGCGAACTGGATGACGCCATCTTTGCCGCCGACTTTGGTCAAGTGATCAGCGGCAATGCCCCCAAGGTCTACCAGGAGCCGAAAACCTTCTTCCAAAATACCCACCCGGCCAAGCATCTGAAAAAGCTGGTGCAGATGGTCTTCCAGCGTCTGGCCAATCCCAAAGAAGAAGGGGCCACCATCCGCCTCAGCACCGGGTTTGGGGGCGGCAAGACCCACACTCTCATGGCCCTCTGGCACCTGAGTAACCATGTCAAGAACCTCGAACTGGGGACGGAACTCTTGCCTGCGGCGGGTCGTCCGTCTCAAGTGAGGGCAGTGGCAGTAGACGCCAGCAAGGCCGGGGTGCCTATTTTTGCCATCCATGGCGCAAGGCAGGTTAAGAGCCTCTGGGGGGAAATCTTCTACCAACTGGGGAAAGAGAAGGGCTTGGAAATCCTGGGACCAGCGGATGATGCAGAAGGGTCGCCCAGCGAATCCCAAATGGAGGCAGTCTTTCCCACCGGCCCCGTCCTCATCCTCCTGGATGAATTGGTGGTCTACATGGCCAAACTCTCCGACCGGGGACAAGGGAACCTCCTAGGATTTCTCAATTCCCTGGCCGCAGTGGTAAAGCGCCGCCACCAGACCATGCTGCTCATCACCGACCCCGCCGGGCAAGCCGCCTACGCTCCAGAAGCAGCGCAGTTGGGTGATGCCCTGAACCGTGCTGCTGCTAAACTGGACGACGTCCTGGGACGCCGGGTGGACACCGATTTCGACCCCATCGGCCCTGAGGCTCCCCGCGTTATCGCCCGGCGTCTCTTCGAGAAGGTGAATATCCAAGCCGCCCAGAAGACTGCGGCTTTGTTTCATTCCCTTTATCAGAGAGTCTCCCTGGATCACCCCGGCAGCCTTCCCACATACGCTACCACAATGGATTATGCCAGGCGCTTAGAGGAATGCTATCCCTTCTCTCCCCGCCTTATGGATACCGCCCAAGACCGCCTGGGGGCCTTGCAGCAGTTCCACAAGAGCCGGGGCGTGCTTCGCCTCTTTGCCCGCATCCTTCGGGATGTGTGGGAGGCTGGAGAAGACCTGGAGATGATCACCGCCGGGGACATCAACTGGTCAAGTGACCGCATCCAGGGCGACCTCCTGCACCGCCTCAACAAAGACAGCTTCATGGCCGCGGTCTCGGCGGATGTGGAGCGGCATGCCGGCGAGCTGGATGGTGGCGCCCCTCACGGCCTCCACCGCAGGGTGGCTTCAGCCCTCCTCCTGGAGAGCCTCCCCCTTCACTCAAACAGCGGCCTGGACAAGCCGGACCTGACCCTGGCGGTGCTGCGCCCCGAGGAGGCTGGCCCGGAACCCTCCGAAGCCCTGGAACGTCTCCTGGGGATGTGCTGGCACACCTACCCCATGCCTGGCGGCCGGGGCTGGCAGTTCCGCTACGAACCTAATGTCATAAAACTCATTGAAGAAAGAATGCCTAATATCCCCCTGGAAGATGCCAAAAGCCGGGTCCAGGCCGAGGTCCAGGGGTATTTTGCCGGGCCCGGCCTGATGAGAGTGGTGGCCTGGCCCAGCAGCCCGCAGCAGGTGCTGGACACCGCGCAACTGCAAGTTGCCCTGTGTGACAGCGAAACCGTGGCCCAGGCCGTCTGCCGGTATGCAGACGACAGCAATGCCGAGGCTCCCATGCCCCGCCGGTTCCGCAACGGGGTGGTGGCGGTCACGGCCAAGGCCGACGCCTTCCAGGAAGCCGTCACCCGGGCCCGCAAGGTGCTGGCCGCTGAAGACATCGAGTCGGAGCACAAAACCGGCGAGCCTTACAAACTCCTCCGGGAGCAACTGAAAACCCTGATGCCTACCCTGAAAAGGGGTCTCCGTCTGAGGTCCTGTCAGGCCTTCAACACCGTGGTGCTGGCCGACAAAGGCCCTTACAGCCTGGTGGAAAAGTATCAGGTCAGGGAAGAGACGGAACCGGTAAAGGGCCAGGGGCTGAACCAGTTGCTTAGCTTCTTCCAGGACAAGACCCTGATCTACCAGCCCACCGATACCCTGGACGTGGACCTGTTTGTCTCCGAGATCATGGCGAAAGCCATTCCCCTGGCGGAGGATCCCGAGGTGGTCACCGCCAAGGCCGTCAAAGAACGGTTTTGGGCCGCACCCGGGTTGAAGCTGCTGCGGGACGACGCCATAGTCCGCCAGAGCATTTTAAAGGGCCTGCAAGACGGCAAGGTCCTGGTGCGCCTGGGCGACGGCCGGGTTTATGACGCCCAGGGTTACATTCAGCCGGTGAACGGTAAGCGCCGCCGGGCTTCCGGGAGCCTCACCACCCTGACCCTGGACGAAGCCACTCTTCTTACCCTGCCTGATTCCGCCACCGGACAGCAGTGGGTCAAAGTGGAGCCCATGGGTCCAGTCCCGGGCGGTCCCGGTGGTGGGGCGCCACCCCCACCGCCGCGTCCGCCGGGGGAAGTGACCGCCTACAATTGGGAGGACGCGGTGCAATACGCGGCTGCGCGCCCCCTGGTGCAGCTCCAGCTCCGGGTCCCCAATCCGGTAACCGCCAACAAATTGCTCGCTCTGGCCCAGCCCCTGGGGGCCGCCGGCCTCACCTTGGATGTCACCGTCACCGGACCTTTGAAAGACGGCGGCACTATGAATTTCTTAGCTGGTGAGGTGAAGCCTACCCATCCCGCTAAGCCCCTGTTCATGGCCCAGGCCATCTATAACTCCATCGATGCCGAGAGTGTTAGCTATGAGGCGACCCTCAGTCTCAACTTTGGCGAGGGGGGGCGTCAAGCCATGCAGGCCCTCTTGCAGCAGGCGGCTGACAAGGCCCCCGAGGACGTGAGCCTGGAAGCCCGCTTCGGCAAGCCGGGTGGAGGCATGTCATGAAAATCAGGGAGGCTTCCTTTGCCCTGCGGGTGGTGCGCCGGGCCGGGGGGGACGCGGCCATCATCTACCGGCGGGACCTGGACGCCCAACACCGGGAACGCCTGACCCGCTTGGCGGCCATCTCACCCCTGGCCTTCACCGCCGGCGCGCCCCTGCTTAGGGCGGCGGTGCGGGCCGCCTCCGGTCCCCAGGCAGCCCTGGCTGCCGGTCCCTTCCATCCCCTAAACGCCGACTGGGGCGCCCGGGTGGCCTGCTATGCCCTGGTGGCCGCGGGGTTGCGGGACCCCCAGCGCCTCAACCGGGCCGCCCAGCACCTGGGCCAGGCCGACGGCAGTGAGGCCGCCTGGTGGCTGGGGCTGCTCACCAACAGCCGGGGCGCCCGGGCCTTGCGGGCCCTGCGCATCCTGGTGGAGGCGGTGCAATGACCCTGCCCCCTCGGGTCCTCCTGGAAGCATGGCTCACGGCTGCCGCCATTGAGTTTTTTAGACCGAGTTAATCTATGCTGGTTCTTTTCTTAGATGAATCTGGCGACCACAGCCTGGATAAAATCGACCCTCAATACCCGGTATTTGTCCTGGGGGGCTGTATTGTTGATCTTGAGTATCACGACCGGCACATGACCTCAGAGCTGAAGCGATACAAAAGGGAGCTCTTTGGGAGAGATGACTTCATCCTCCATACTGCGGATATCGCCCGAGTCAGGGGGGTATTTCAGGCCTTGACCAACAAAGCCTTCCGTGAGCGCTTTTTTAGAGAGACCAACAGGCTCATGGAGTCTTTAGACTATACCGTGGTGGCCTGCGCCATTAAAAAGGACGAGCATTCCCGGCGCTATGGCCTGGCGGCCATGGACCCTTACCTGCTCTCCCTGAAAATCCTGGTGGAGAGGTTTATTTTTCAGATTCAAGCCAGGGGTGGGGGTGAAAAGGGGATCATCATCGCCGAGGCCAGGGACGAGACCCTGGATAACCAGCTACGCTTGGCCTGGATGGACTTGCGGGTCGGCGGCACTGAGTTTGTGCCGGCCTCGGAAGTGAGGCGGCGGATCAGTGAACTGCATATTCGGGACAAATCCCAGGACATTGCCGGGCTGCAAATCGCCGATCTCATTGTTTCACCCATCGGCCGGCATGTCCTGGGGAAGTCGGCCAAGGCGGATTGGGAGATCATCAAACAGAAATTTCGTCGGGCGGCTGATGGCAGGTATAAGGGGTTTGGCCTGGTGGTTCTGCCCAAAAAAGAATAGGCGGCGCCCGAATTGCTCAGTCACCGCCATTATTAGCCTTTGTGTTGACTATAAGTTAAGCAAATTATCGGAAAAGTCAAGCAAAAACTTGAGCAGATGAGAAAACCCGATGGCGAATGAAGGACCTTTGACCCAGCCCCCCCGAGTCCTCCTGGAAGCGTGGCTTCCTGCGGCGGCCATTGGGGTGGAGTGCATCCGGGAGCGCTCCACTGGGCAGCAGCCGCCGGACAAGCGCCTCCATGTCTGGTGGGCCCGGCGGCCCCTGGTGGCTTCCCGGGCCGCAGTCCTGGGGTCGTTGCTGCCCGCGGACTTTCCCCGGGAGGTTTTTGAGCGCCTGTTGGGGTTCGGCAAGCCTGGCCACGAGCTAGTGGATATCCGGCATGTGATGGATACCGGCTACCGAATTCCGGGTGGGTTTAATTGCGACCGGGCGTTCAAGAACAAATTCTTGCCTGAAGATTTAGACCAACTACACCAGGAAATCGAAAAATTATGGGGGAATGAAATTCTCGTCATGGACCCCATGGCCGGCGGGGGCTCGATACCCCTGGAAGCTGCCCGACTGGGCTTGCCGACCTTGGCTAATGAATACAACCCGGTGGCCTGTTCTATTTTAGAAGCCACAGTAATTTATCCTCTCTCCCTGGGACTCCGTTTGGGCCAGGCCGCTTATAAGTGGGGGAAAGTACTATTAGAAAAAATCGAGAAGCGTCTATCTACTTTTTACCCCAAAAGGGAGGGGGCGATCCATGCCTACGTCTTTGCCCGGACGGTGCCCTGTCCGGAGACGGGGTGGGAGACTCCCCTGGTGCCCGACTGGCACCTGCTGAAGCCCAAGAGCGGGCAGCGAATCGTTGGCAAGCCCCAGGTCAATAAAGAAACCGGAACCTGGTGGGTTGAGGTTAAGGAGGTAGGAGAAGGCAAAGGCCAACTGAAGGAGGCTCCCAAGCCCACCTACAGCGACGGCAAGGGGGTTTCTCTCTTCACCAGTCTTCAGATTCCCGCCGACTACATCAAGACCATGGCCCAGCAGGGCAAAATGGGAAGCGCCCTTTACGCCGTGGTCCTCAAAACCCCCCAAGGGCTGAAATTCGAGCGCCCCACCAAAGCCGACTTAGAGGCCCTGGCAGCCGCCGAGGTCGAACTGGCCCGCCTCCGCCCGACCTGGGAGCGGGCGAATATCATACCTACAGAATCATATCCCGAATTATCCAGCGATGAACGGCCCCGAGTTTACGGGATGCCTCGCTGGGCCGACCTCTTCTCCCCTCGCCAGCTTTTGGCCATGGGGGTGCTGGTGGAGGAAATCCAGCGCCTGCGCCCGGAGATCATTAAAGCCGAAGGGGAGGAGTTGGGGGAGGCGGTGGTTCAACTGTTTGGCTTCTTTGTTGATAAATTAATTAACTATAATTGCAGGCTAAGTTTTTGGCATTCAGCAAGAGGAGTCATGGGTAATACATTTGAGAAACATGACTTTTCTTTCAAAGCCACTTTTGCCGAGATGGCACCATGTTATGCTGGGGCGGGGCTTGCTTGGGCCATAAAGAACGTCATTAATGCTTATGAGAACCTGGCCAAACTCCCCCGGCACCCCAAGGCAAAGCCGGTGGAAATCGCCCTCGGGTCGGCCACCAGCCTGCCCCAGATTGCCAACGGCAGCATCACCGCCGTAGTGGTGGATCCGCCCTATGCCGACAACGTGCAATACTCGGAGCTGGCCGACTTCTTCTACGTCTGGTTGAAGCGCACCCAGGGGCACCGCCGGCCCGAGTGGTTCTCCACTTATCTCTGCGAGCATGACCAGGAAGCGGTGGTGAACGCCAGTCGCTTTCGGACACCGGGGGACGGGAAAAAAGCGGCGGCTGCGGCCAAGGCTCAGGCCCAGGCCTTCTACCGGGAAATGATGACCCGGGTCTTCCGGGAGTGCCGCCGCATTCTCCGGGACGACGGGGTGCTGACGGTGATGTTCACCCACAAGAAGCAGGAGGCCTGGGCATCTCTCTTCACTTCCCTCATTGATGCCGGCTTCATGATCACCGCCACCTGGCCGGTGAAGACAGAAAGCGAGCATTCTCTTCATCAAGCCAATAAGAACGCGGCTCAGAGCACCGTCATCCTGGTGGCCCGGAAACGCCCGCCAGAGGCAGGGGTAGGCTTTTTTGATGGCAATATGCAGGAGGCCATCCGCCGGGAGGCCAGGACCGCCGCGGCCCGTCTGGCCCAGGAGGGGCTCAACCGGGTGGACCAGTTGGTGGGGGCCTTCGGCCCGGCCATGGAGGTCTTCAGCCGCTTCGCGACCGTGCGCACCGACACGGGTCTCAACGTGGGCGTGGTCCGGGCCCTGGAAGAGGCGGCGGACGCGGTGAGCGCCTGGCGCCTTGTGGAGCTGGCCCCCCGGGGCCTGGAGGGGGTGGAAGGGGAAGGCCGCTTCTATCTCTTGTGCTGGGACGTGCTGGCCGCCGCGGAGTTCCGCTTCAATGAAGCCAAGCTCCTGGGGCACGCGGTGGGCATGGACGTGGAGCAATTGGTGGCCGCCAGTCTGGTGTCCAAGGAGGGGGACAAGATCAAAATCCTCTCGGCCAAAGAACGGCGCCGGGACCAGGCCCTCAAGCCTGAAGAAGTGGTGGACACGCTGTTTGGCCCGGTGACCGTGCCCCAGAAACGCACCAAGAAGCAGGTTCTGAAGGTGCATCCTAACGACCCCAGCTTCCGCACGGTGCTGGACGCCTGCCAGACCCTGGCGCTGCGCTACCTGGAGGCCGGGGGCGGCGCCGGGGGCATCGGTTCGGCCCGGGCCTTGATGCGGCAACAGGGGTGGACCAAAGAGGCCCCGGTGGCCAAACTCATGGCGGCTTTAGTGCAGTCCGCCCCGGAGGCGGTGCGCCACGAGAAGGGCAAGCAGTCCGCCGCGGCCAGGTTTCCCGAGTTCCGGGCCTGGCACAGCCTGCTGAAGCCCCTCTTTGAAGTAGAGCAGCCGGATTGGACCGAGAAAGCCCCGCCGGAGCTGCCCCTTTTCAAGGGCATGGCCGGCAGCGGCTTCTCGGAAGAAGAACTGGAAGCCGAAGAAGAAATGTAGAACAGCCGCCCCCGGCTGTTCTTGCACAGGCTGGAAAGCCTGTGCCACCAAAAATGTAGGGTGGGCACCGCCCACCATAAAGAGCGGTATGGCGGGCAGTGCCCGCCCTACATTCCGGGAAGATATGGAAGAATAAAGTGAAGGCTGCCTCAAAGAAAAAGTCCGTTGAATCCGGCGCCGGTGAGCCCATGCCGCCGGGCAATCTCAAACAATATAAGTGGCAAATCTCCCTGGAGGGGCCGGACCCGGAGCTATTGGAGAACCTTTATGTGCCGGCCCTGAGCGAAGCGATCCACTACGATCGCTGCTGCGCCTACTTCTCCAGTTCGGTCCTGGCCGCTGCAGCCCGAGGCTTCGGCAAGCTAATCCAACGTCTCCTTTCCCTGGGAAAAGAGGCCCCCCGCCCGGCGGTAAGGCTAGTAGTCAACGAGGAGTTGGGCCAGGATGACGTGCGGGCCTTGCTGGAGACAGGCGACACCAGCAGGCTAACCAAGCACCTCATGAAGCGCCTCAAGTCTCCCCGGGAACTATTAGAAAAGCAGCGTTTAGCAATGCTGGCCTGGCTGGCCGAGGAGGGCCTTCTGGAGGTCCGGGTAGGAGTTATGCGCTATGGGTCCGGCATCGTCCACGCCAAGTTCGGAATGATGACCGACGCCCAGGGAGATGCAGTGGTCTTCAACGGCAGCGGCAATGAGACGGCCCAGGGCTTGGTGGCCAACTTCGAGTGTCTAGATTTGTTCACCTCCTGGGATGCTCTGGAGCGCTATCAGGTGTATCGCCGGAGATTTGAGGACCTTTGGACCGACCGGCACGCGGCAGTGCACACCGTGCCTCTGCCCGAGGCGGTGCGCCTCAAGCTCATCAAGTTTGCGCCGCTGGAGGCACCTGTGGCTGAGCCGACTCAGGCCCAGGCCCGGCAGAAGGCGGCCATGGTCTGGCGCTTCCTTCTGGAGGCGCCGTATTTTCCAGAAGGCGGCCCCCACTGCGACGGCACCGCCCCGGTGGAGCTGTGGCCGCACCAGCGCCGGGTGGTAGATGAGGCGGCTAGGGCCTGGCCCGAAGGGCGGCTGCTGTGTGACGAAGTAGGCCTGGGGAAGACTATTGAAGCGATCCTGATCCTGAGAAGGCTCTTGGCCGGGCGAGGAGTGCGCCGAGCGCTGCTTCTTACCCCGGCGGGCCTGCTGAAACAGTGGCAGGGGGAACTGCGGGAAAAGGGCGGCCTCATCGTGCCGCGCCTGGAGGGCATCAATCTCCTGGTGTGGCCTGACGGCCGGAGCCAAAAGATTAGCGGCTTGGCGGAAGCCTTGCGTCATGACCTGCTCCTGCTGAGCCGGGAGACGGCCCGGGCGGATGATCACCGGATAACCCTCCTGCAGGCGGAGCCCTGGGATTTGGTGCTGCTGGATGAAGCTCACGCCGTCCGCCGGGGCCGGCAGGAAGAAGGAGAATACAACAGCGCCACTTTGCTGCTCCGGCTTCTCCGGGAGCTACAGCTTAAGGACCGTGCCCGGGGGTTCTTGCTGCTCAGCGCCACACCCATGCAAACTCAGCCATGGGAGCCCTGGGACCTGCTGGCCATTTTGGGGGAAGGCGGGGCCTGGCTGGCGGATTTTGCCGGCGTACGCCACTATTACCGCACCCTGGCGGCTTTGCGCCGGGGCCAGTTGGACCTGGATGCGGCCCGGGAAGCCGCAGTTATGATCGCCGCAGACCCCGAATTCCCGCCCCCACCCGCAGTGAACCTGGACCTGCGCCACACTATGACAGTGGCCCAAAAGCTGGCTTTTTCCCCTTCCTCCCAGCGCCATGCCTTGGTTAATTGGCTGCGCCAGGGGTCACCCTTGGCCCGGCGGATGCACCGCAATACACGCCAAACCTTGGGTCGCTATTATGAGTTGGGACTTTTGAACACGGCCCCCCCCAAGCGACGGGTGGATGACCTGGAGTTCGATTATCAGGACCCGGCGGAACGAAAGGTCTATCAGGACATCAAACGCTATATTGATAGGCGTTATGAACTTCTGGAAAGGGAGAAGCCCGGCAAGGGGTTTGTCATAACTATCTATCGCCGCCGGGCCACCAGTTCGCCGCTGGCCCTGGAGAGAAGCCTGAAGAAGAGAGAAACGGCCCTGCGCCGCGTGGTGGAAGATAAGGCGTCGGACTGGTATCTCCCGCCGGAAGAAGCCCCGGAAGCTCTGGACGATGAAGACCTGCCGGAGGGGGAGGTGAGCGGTAAGATTTCCCTGGCGCTCCCACCGGATCCTCAACAAGCCTTGGCCGAGTTACAGGAAGTAGAAGGGTTGTTGAGGGGCCTGGAGCGCGTGACCACAGATAGCAAGCTCAATTACTTTTTCGAGGTGCTGAAGGGCCTTACCTCTGAAGGCAAAATAGTCCTGGTGTTTTCCGAATACACCGACACGGTGGAATACCTACGGGAGAGGTTGGTCCCTTATTATGGGAGGACTTTAGGTTGTTACCGCGGCGCCGGCGGCCAGGTGTGGGATGGGGAAAAATGGCGGTCAGTATCCAAGGGCGAAATCACGGATACCTTACATCAGGGCAAGCTGCGCATCCTCTTGTGCACTGACGCCGCCAGCGAAGGTCTGAACCTGCAGGCTGCAGGAGCCATGATCAATTACGATCTGCCCTGGAGTCCCAGCAGGGTGGAGCAGCGCATCGGTCGCATTGACCGCATCGGACAAGAGCTTTCCGAGGTATTGGTGGTCAATCTGTTTTTGAAGGATAGCGTCGATGACAAGGTCTATCGGGCCCTCCGGCACCGTTGCGGTTTGTTTGAACACTTCGTGGGGGCTATGCAGCCGGTGCTATCCCGGGCTCGGCGAATGCTTCTGGGACAGGAGGAGGCCATCACCGAAAACTTAGTTCACCTGGCCGATCAAGTGGAGCATGACCCCTTGGCTTCAGAGACCTATATGGAAAGCGAACCGTCAGGAGATGAAGAGATCACCCGGGGGATTACCCTGAAACAGATAGAGCAGGCGCTGACTTTGCTTGACGGGCAAGTTGGCCCAGCAGTTCATCCTCTGAAGGGAACCAGTGCCTATAAGGTGACTATTTCGGGGCAGAAAAGGATTGCTTATGGCGCTCAGGTGGATGCATTGGAGAAAGATCCAAAACTGCGCCCCCTTTCGCCCTTCGATTCGGACCTGCGAGAAGTAATGGGAAAACTCTGGCGCCCGGGAGAGCGTCTGCCATTAGTGGTAAATACCCACCAGCAAGGCGCTTTTCGGACCTCGATGGCCTACTGGGTAAGTGGAAAGCAGATCAAACCAGTTGGGAGCGTAGAACAATTGGAAGGGCTAATCAAGGGATGGGATGGGACGTACCCTGGTCCGGGTCAGTGGCAGCGCGCCGTTAAAAAAGCCGCCCAGGCTGCTAAGAAGGCGGCCCAGGCGATGGTGTCAGAGGCTGCAGTCTCTTCCAAGAGAAAGACGGAGCGGCAATTGGCAGCAGCCCGCCTGAGACTTACTCGTGAATTGGGCCGATTCCTGATGTGCCTGGAAGGTGGAGAGACCGATTTGAACCAGACCTGGCAAAGCCATATGGCTCGCGATACTGCTACGGCTGGCCGCCTTCAGCAATGCCTGGACAGGCTGGGTGGCTATGTTGATTGGACCCCTGATCTCCATTGGGAACTCAGACAGTTTTTCCGAAACCTGAGCGAAAACCAGATTAAGGCGAGGTGCCTGGGGCGGGAGGTTGATGCGGCTTTGCAGGACCCAAGATGGGGAATGGAAAAGGGTTTCTATACTGTTTTAGTAGGCAGTCAAAGGCAGAATGACTCGGGAAGTCGTTCATAGTGGTGCTTAGGGGTAATTAGAATTGAAAAATAGGTTTGAGCCAAAATTCAATATTACCAATCGGATAACCGCCGGTCTGACCCGCATTGAGCGGGCCCGGGGCTTCTTGGAGGCCGCTGCTTTGTCCGAAGCCTGGGTGCGGGAGATGGGCCGTCGAGCGCTGATCCTGGAAGCCCACCACACTACGCATATCGAGGGGACCCGTCTGACCCTTGAGCAGGCCGAGCGTTTGATGGAGGGAAAACCGGTCCCTGAGGCCGACCCAGAGGATACCCGAGAGCTTTTGAA
>VGSX01000058.1 GCA_016874895.1 Deltaproteobacteria bacterium | reverse complement strand
ACAAACTGATCAGGATAAGACGACTGCCGAACCAGGTGTAGAGATGCTGTGACATCCCCTGGAGAATTCCGGTCTTGGAAAAAGCCTCCACCAGGCAAAAGAGGGAGATGAGAAAGATGATCGTCCGCCAATCCACATCCTGCAGGATATTGGTGACTGATTCCACCTGGGTTGCATGCACCAGTAGCAGAGCCAGGGCCGCGGCAATGATCGCCACGGCCGGGGGCACGATCCGGGCCGGCAGATATTCTCCGGTCACAAATAAAACCACCATGAGAGCCAGGATCAGGAGAGCAAAAAGGGCCAGGTAGGGACGCGCCAGAGGTTCGGGTTTCAGGTCAGCCGGCAGGCTGCGCTGGACCCGCCACAGTTCCGGCATCAGCCAGGGCATCAAAGGCACCAGGACTAAGACCGATAAAAGCCCCCCCAGACTCACCCGCTGGAGATACTGGAGAAAGGTCATGCCGATGCTGCTGCCTACCAGGAAGGTGGCCGGGTCGCCCACGATGGTCAGGAGGCCGGCGGAATTGCTGATAATGGCGGTGACAATCATGGGTCCCACAAAGTCTACTTCCAGGGCCCGGGCTACCCGGATAATGATGGGGGCCACCAGGATTACCGTGGTGGCATTGGGGAGCACGGCGCAGAGGGAGCCCACCAGGAGAAACAGGCTCAAAAGAAACCTCTTGCCGCTGCCCCGGGTGGCCAAAAGATAGCGGGAGCCGATGAACTCGAAGATTCCGGTGGGCACCAGGACCCGAGCCACCACCATGCCGCCGAACAACAGGGCGAGCGGACCGCTGGCCATGCGGGTGACGTTCAGAATGTTCTGCTGGTCGAAGACGCCGAATACAATCAGCACGCACACCCCCAGCAGCGCCGCCAGGAGCATGTCCACCACATCAAAAGCGATAGCGGCAATGACGCCGATAAAGACGATAATGATAACAACATTTTGACCATATTCAGTGAGCATGGCAACCGCCTTGTAAGGAAGATTACTTTTAGCTTTCTTCTGAGAATGCCGGAACCCCTGCTAAAGACAGATTAACGGAAGGGGGGGGCGAACACCAGGCCTCCTTGGTTCCACAGCCGGTTGAGCCCTCTTTCGAGTTTGAGCGGGCTTCGGCTACCCAGGTTACGCTCATAAATCTCGCCGTAATTGCCCACCGCTTCAATAACCCGGACCACCCAGCCGGGACTGATACCCAAGGCTTTCTCCGATAAGCCGTCGGAGTCGAGGAAGTTCTGGAGCACGGGGTCGGTGGAGGTGGTAAGCAGGGTGCGCACATTGGCCTGGGTGACCCCCCGTTCCTCCGCTTCGATGAGTGCATAGAGCACCCATTTAATCAGGATGAACCACTCATCGTCACCCCGGCTCACCACCGGCCCCAGGGGTTCTTTGGATATTTCCTCCGGTAGCATTATATAATCTTCTGGTTCGCCCGGCGCTATAATCCGGATAGCGGCCAATTCGGACCGATTCGAGGTAAGGGCCTGGATTTCTCCGCCCAGGAGAGCAGCTTTTGCCTCTGAGAGGGTCCTGAAAGGCCGAGGCTTATAGGTCCAGCCCCGTTGACCGAAGTAACTCGTCAGGTTGTTTTCATGCGTGGTTCTTTTCCCAAAGCCAATGGTGGCGCCGTTCAAATCGGCCAAGCGGCGAATGCCGCTCTTTTTTGTGACCAGGAAGGCTTGCCCGTCATAGTTGATTATTCCGGCAAACTGAACTCCGATGGCGGCCTCACGTTCGAAGGTGTACGTGGTCATCCGCATGAGCAAGTCGATACTGCCGGAGAGCAATACCGGAAATCGATTGACGGAAGTCACCGGCACAAAGGCTACCCTATCGGCCTGGCCCAACACAGCGGCAGCCACGGCCCGGCAAAAGTCGACGTCAAAACCTCGCCACTGGCCGGCCTCGTCCTGCACAGAAATACCAGGGCGGTTTTCAGCTACCCCACAGCGGATCACCCTATTGGCCCGTATTGTGTCCAGCGTCGGACCGGCTAGGGCCGCGGCAGAAGACAGCAAATGCAATAATAAAAAGAACCCTAGGAGGATCAGTCGCATAATTCGCCCCCTGCCCGACCTACCGGAAGACTATATCGATTGCCAAAAATATTTTCCTTTATCTTTCCCTCTCCCCTTGAGGGGAGAGGGCCAGGGTGAGGGGTGAATCGGCCAGAACTTTTGGCAACGGCTATAAGACTTCGGCTATTTTCAACCTTAAGGCAGCGTTGCCTGCCCCTCTAGTGATAGGGAGCGAACGCTGCCGCAACGTCGGCGCCCTTGCCGCCGCGCATGACGAGTCCGAACAGCAGCCTCGCCTTGAGGCCGGAGAGGTAACCCCCGGGCACGACACCGCGCCGGATCAAATCGATCTCCGATCCAGGATAGCCGTAGGTGCGCGTAAACACATGGCCCGTCATCGCCCGGCTCGCCAGCACCACCGGAATCTCCGCCGCCAGGTCGCCGACGATGGGAGCGACGTCCGCAGGCACATGGCCGGCGCCCATCCCCTCTAACACCACACCGGCGTAGCCCAGGCCGGGCAGCGCCCCGAACAGGCGCCCGTCATCGCCCATGGTGGCCATGATGAGCGCCACCGGGGCGGGCGGGCCGTCTCCAACCGGCAGGGCGGGATTGCGCGTCAGGCGCACATAGAAGCGAGGCTGTCTTTCGATGAGGGTGCCGATGGGCCCCACCAGCGGCGAGAGAAACGCCGAGGGCAGGGCGGTGTGGGATTTCTGGACAAACTGCGCCGCGTGAATGTCATAGTTGAGGACCGCAACCGCCTCGAAACCTATGACTGCCATTTCAAAAAACTCGTTCATCCGATTCTCTCTTGTGTCTGGGAGGCGATTTTTTTGGCGGCCAGGGCCAGCATCACATAAGACCAACCGCTGAAGATCAGGTCAATGCCGATGAACAGGCCGATCATGAACAGTCCTGAGTACGGCCATTGCTGCTTGATCAACAAGCCCAGAATAAAACTCATCACGCCGCTCAAAAACACCCAGCCCCAGCTGGGAAACCGCATAGTGAGTGAGGTTATGGCTCTGACAATGCCGATCACCAAAAAATAAATGGCCATGACCAAGGTCAAGACCAGAGCTCCGGCCTCCGGCGACGTAACGAGGTGAATTCCCACCACCACGGCCAAAATACCACCTACCAGGTGCAGGAAGAACCCGCCCCATTTAGGCTGCCAGAAGCCCTGCACGGCTTCGAAGGCCCCCACGGCCATCAAGAGCCAGCCGAAGACCAGGACCGTCAGCATGGTTGCCGCCACGTCATAGATGATGGCGATGATGCCGACGATGATCAGAAATATCCCCAGGGCCAAAAACCATCCCCGGTTTTTCTGAAAATCCTCCAAACTAAAGCCGTAAAGCCCGCCAATAGGCTTGGCCGTTTCGTTCATGCTGCTTCTCCTGTGATGCAGTTTGGATAAATCACTTAAAGCTTGTCAAACGAGATTGCTCAAGTTCAGCGTTATCGGGGATAAGATTTGCTGCCCCTGCCACATGCGGTGATCAACACCATCTCTCCTTCTATTTCTCCAAGACATATTTGCCCGGAGCTTTCTCCAGAACCGGCCAGGTCTTGCTTCCCACTGTTCAAGGAAGATTTACCTCGGCAGCCTATTTTTAATGGCCGGCTCCTGGCTGGTGAGGTTACGCCCCATCTTCCAGGAGCCGGGATAATGTATTGCTGTTACTTGGCCTTAGGATCGGTTTCATAGTTGGCCCTGTCCCACTCCTGCCAACCACCCTTCAGGACCTTGGCCTTGGTGAAACCCATGTTCATGAGTTCGCGCCCCACCCGGGAACTAGTGGCCGCGCGGGGTCAGGCGCAATACAACACGATGTCAGCGTCCTTGGCGTATTTCTTGGACCAATCTTTGCTCGCTTTGGGGTCCTCCCGCACCGCGCCTTTGATCTTTTTATCGCTTTTAGTCCAGTCTTCGGGGGACCGCACATCGATGATGGTCAAGCCGGGTTTCCCCAAGGCCCCCTGCAATTCCTCCTTGCTGATCAGGGGGGGGTCCTTGGCCGCCAGGGCCGGCAAAGAGAGCAGCAGGCCCACAACAAGGGCAAGTCCCATGGTCAGAAAACGTGTGCCATAGCCTATCTTTCTAAACATCATGCACCTCCCATAATGGGGTATTTGTCCCCTTAGTTGGGGAAATCTTTTATCATCATCGATTTTTGCGAGCATTGCCAGCTCCTTGGGTTAAGGAAATCCCTGAACAAAGAAACCTGCCAAGTTTGATAATTGATTGATTTATTTTAATCAGGGTTCAAGGCAATAATTTTTCGAGAGTATGTCAAGAAATTTTCATAATTTCCACCTTGGCAGATACCATCTGCCATATCACAGCTCTTGATTGAGTGGACGTTTAAGGTTCCTTCACAACCGGCGCGTCGTCCTCGAAGACCTCCTCCTTCCCGGGTTTGCCGGCCGGGGCGGCGGCGGGCTTGGTGCCCGGCAGAATCTCAAAGAAGGGATCGAAGGCCACCAGGGTGGCTTTGAGCTGCTCCAGGACCTGAATATTGCCCTCGAGCTTGGCTTTGCCGGCCTTGACCTTATCCACCAGCTTGGCGGCGCCGATCATCACGTCCTCCAACTCGGAACGGTCAATGGTGATGGTCAGGTCCGCGTCCGGGGCCGCATAACCGGCCAGGGAAGTGAGGGTGGCGTTGCTCATCTCGATGACAAACTTCTCGCCGTTGTCCGGCGTGACCAGGTTGATCTTGAATTGCAGGCCTTCGGCCTTTTTAGTGTCCACCATGATGGCCAGGTAATCCAGGAACATCTCGGTACTGGTGCCGCGCACAAAGTCGGGGCTGCCGGTTTTGGCGGCGGCCACCGGGATGATGCCGTCCCGGAGCTCCTTGGCCCCGACGAGATAAATGTTGCGCAGGCCGGCCCCCTCGGCCTGGTAGCCGAGCTGCTCCCAGACATCGGCCAGGAGGTCCTTGGCTGCCTGGTTTTGGGGCTCGGCATAGACCAGCTTGTTGAGAATCTCCTGGGCTTCCCGGTATTTACCCTGATCGTAAAGCTCCCGGCCTTTGGGCATGATCTTGTCGGCGCCGCCCATCATCTCTACGTAGAGGGGGGCGGCATCTTGCGGCGACAGGGGGAGCAGGGTGGCGGGATTGCAGTCCCAGAATCCCAGGTAGCGCTGGATGACGGCGCGGCTATTGTGTTCGTAGGTGCCATGATAGCCCCGGGCGAACCACTGATTCTGGAGGCTCTGGGGCGGTTCGTAGACGTTGTGGACCTCATTGATGGTGACGCCGTTATTGGCTAGATTTAAAACCTGGTTGTTGAGATTGGCGTACATGTCCCGCTCGCCGCGCAGCACTTCCTGAATGCGTTCGGTGCCCCAGCGCGGCCAGTTGTGGGACTGGAAGAGGACCTTGGCCTGGTCGCCCCACTTGTAGAGGGTGATGTTAATGTACTTGGCCCAGGCCAGGGTGTCGCGCACCTGGGCGCCCCGCAGGGTGAGGACGTTGTGGAGGCCGGCCACGACGTTCTCGGCGAGCCAGAGGGCATTGAAGTCGGAGAACCAGGTATTCATCTCGGCGGGGGCCTCGGTGCCGGGGGTATTCTGGAAGACCATATGCACCCCGTCGATTTCCACCTCTTCCAGGGGCTCCATAATGACCCGGGTGGGGGGCAGGATGCCCACGTCCCCCACGGCGACATTCTTGCCGATGGCCATGTCCACGTGGCCAAAAGGGCTGGCAGGCAGGGCATCGCCGTACGTGTAAACCTTGCGCCGCATCATGGCGTTGCCGGCATAGAGGTTCTCGGAGATGGCTTCCCGCATAAAGCCCTTGGGGGCGATGATTTGCACTTTGCCGGCCCTGAGGTCCTCATCGCTCACCACGCCCCGGATGCCGCCAAAATGATCGGCGTGAGAGTGGGAGATGATGACCGCTACCACCGGCCGATAGCCAAGTTTTTCATTGACAAATTTCAGCGCGGCCCGGGAGGTTTCTTTGACGGTCAGGGGGTCGATGATGATCCAGCCGGTCTTGCCCTTGATGAAGGAGATGACGGCCAGATCGAAGCCCCGCACCTGGTAGATGCCGGGGACCACCTCGAAGAGGCCGAAATCCAGGTTCAGGATGGCCTGCCGCTGCAGGGACGGGTGGATGCTGTCGAAGTCCTGGCCCTGTAAAAGGAAGTCGTAGCGGCCCAGATCCCAGGCAATGCCGCCCTTATCATTCTTGATCACCTTGTAATCGGGGACGGCGATGAAGCCGTGGTGGGCCTCTTCAAAATCCCGCTTGTCGGCCAGGGGCAAAATTTGCCTTTGGTGCTTTTGCGCCTCAACGGTGTACGTCGAGGGCAGCTTGCCCTTGGGGTGAAAATGGGTATGACCCTTACATGTCAGTGAGTTGCACATACTTAATTCTCCTTTCCTGGGAAGCATTAACATTTGAGGGATGATGTGTCAGGTTGATTGTTTCAATCCGGATGATAAAAAAACTTTTCGTGGCGGTTCAATACACTGTAACCGCCACAAAGGCAAAAATGCCGATAATAACAAGTAAAATAGCCATAATAAACACCAGCGGCCGAAACCCGGTGTATTCAAAATCGTTCTTTTTGATGTGCTGGAGAATGTTCCAGTGCTGGAGCGCGGCTGCTACCAGACCAAGGACGCCCAGGCCGATAAAACTTAACCCGAAGGCCAGGGCCACGTTAGCATGATCTCGAGGGTTGCTCACCAGACCGGCGTTCAGGAGGACGGCTCGGAAATTGGCAATGGCAAAACCGAAGCCGATGAGGGAGAGGGTGGTGCGGATCCAGGCCATGAGGGTCCGGTCGGCGGCCTGGCGGTTGCGCTCCCGGGCAAGTTCGCTGGCAAGGTCTTTTTTGGGTAGTTGGTCATTCATAGGTAATCATCTTTTGTAGGCACGGAAAATGAGCAATACGATGAAATCTTGCCCACTGTTGGAGTTTGCTCCCTCCTGCTCTCGAACTTACCGCAAAAGCTCCTTCTTGTTCTTAAAATCCATACACCAAAGGCGCCACCGACAGTACCACGGCGCCGACTATAATCGTGAGAGGCAGCCCCACTCGCGCAAAATCCCAGAAGGTGTAGCCGCCGGGTTCCTGGACCATCAGGTTCGTTTGAAAGCCTGCCGGGTTGATGAAGGCAGAGGTCGCGGCACTCATCAATACCATGGCGAACGGCATGAAGCTCACCCCCAGGCTGTTAGCCAGGGACAAGGCCACCGGAAACATGAAGGCGGCTGCGGCCGCGTTCGTAATGACGTTCGTCATCAGGATCGTGCCCACATAGACGGCAGTGAGAGACAGCATGGGACTGCTGCCGCCAATGCTGGCAATAAGGTGCGCGATCGCGGCGGACAAACCGCTGCCGGTAACCGCGGCTTCCAGGCCCACTGCGGCCCCCAAAACCACGATGGTTTGCCAGTCCAGGCTCCGCCACACCCTGCTGCTGGTCAGGCAGCCGGTCAGGAGCATGGCCGCGGTGGCCAGCAGCGCCGCATTCAGCATGCTCATCAGCCCGGTCGTTGCCACTGCTATCATTGCCGCGGTGATCACCGTGGCGCTCAGGGCCCTGTCCACCCGCTGCACCCGGTATCCTTCCACCCGCCGAGTCAAGGTAAAGTCCGTTTCCCGGCGGTTCTCATAGAAGAAGGTATCACCGACTTCGATGATGGCGGCGTCTCCCGGTTCCAGCCGGAGCTCCGCCAAAGGCTGCGACGGCGCCTGCCCCTGGCGGGAAATTCCCACCAACATCATTTCATAAGGGCTATCTGGAAGTGGCAGGTCTGCTATGCGGTGCCCGATAGCCGGCGATTGACTGGATATGACGACTTCGACCAGGTGATGTTGGTGCCGCTTGGTTTTCTGAGGGGTAGCAAGGACGGGCACCAGGCCAAGGGTAGTCCACAACCCGGGCAGCACGTCGGCCTGGGCGTAGAAGGTGAGTATGTCTCCAGCTGCCAGCCTGAGGTTTGGTGCTATTTCCACCGGAGTACCTTGGCGTCTGATCCCTTCCAAGGTGTAGCCGATGGGTCTGGCAAAACCAGCTTCCAGGAGTGTCTTACCCACTAAAAAAGAATTTTCTTCGACAGCCAGTTCGCTCCGGTACATACGTTTTGGTACGCCTGCCCCATCCTGATCTGTCCGGTCCGGCAAAAGACGCGTCCCCACCAGGATCATAAAGGCGAAGCCGGCCACCGTGGCGGGCAGGCCGATCCAAAGGGGATCGAAAATTCTCAGGGGAGCCATGCCGGCCAGTTCCCCTCTGTCCATGGCGGTTGACACGAGACCGGCAATGATCAGGTTCACCGATGAGCCGATCACGGTCATGCTGCCGCCCAGAATTGCCATGAAACTCAGCCCCATGAAGATCTTGGAACCTGCCAGGCCGGTGGTGCGGGCCAGATCCCGCACCACCGGAATCATCATGGCGACCATGGGCGTGTTGTTCAGTACGGCGCTCCCCAGGGCTATGGGCGGGAAGATTCTCAGTTGCGCCGCAGTTAAGGAGCTCGGCCGGCCGATGAGTTTCTGGGAGAGAAGAGATATCGCGCCCGTGGCATACATGCCGGCAGCCACGGGAAACAGTACCGCCACCGTCATCACGCCGGTATTGCTGAAGCCGGTCAGGAGAGCCTCGGCCGGGGCTAATCTCAAGGTCATGGCCGTCGTCAACGTTCCCATGAAAACCAGCCAGGCAGGGAATCGATCCCAGGCGAGAAACACGAACATGATAATCAGAATTCCCAGCATCACCCAGGCGTCTACCGGCATAGTCTTTCCTTTCGTCCTATACTCATTCTCAAAAGTCTTTTCTCTGCAGGGGCTGGGTTACCCCGCCCCTACATCGCCCACTTTTCAGGTTTCGTTGTGTTCCCCAGAATATGTGCACTTTTGGCAATTGCTATAGTTGGCGCTTACTCCAGAGTGCATAGGGAACACCCAGGAGCCCTCCGCAAATCATATAGGCCAGGATCGTGGGGATAAACTGCTGCCCGTAGTTACATAATTCTGCCAGGAAGAGAGCCAGCCCGATATTGCGGGCCAGGCAGGCGGTGGCCAGAGCCGAGCGTCGGCCCCGGTCGGGGCCGCCCAGCAGGTGGCCGATAATCAGAGCGAAGGCCGCCATGAGCAGGATGGCCAGCAGGGGTAACCACCCCACCTGGAGCATCGCCCGGAACTGGGGCGCCAGGGAAAGCAGGAGGACCAGCATGAGCAGTAATACAATGAACAGGATATCCGCCAGCCGGCGAGCCGGTTGACGGACAACCTCAGCCAGCCTGGGGGCAAACTGCTGGAGCGACAGGCCGATCATCACCGGCAGGAAAGTCACCTGGGCGACCTGCCGGGCCACCTGAAACAACGCTACCCCCCCGATGACGAGTTCAAACAGAGAGGAAAACAGAGCCAGGATGGCCGGGGTAATCACCACCGCCAGCAAAGCCAGGGTCAGCTGCAGGCTGGCAGTGTAGGTAGGATCTCCCCCGGCCATTTGCGACCGTTTGTAGGTGAGGGGGGCGCCCGGCGCCGCGGCTAACACCGCCAGGCCGGTGGCTGCCGCGGGCGGCAGGTTGAGCACCCATAACAGGAAGACTGCCGCCAGGGGAACCAGGAAAATCACGGCAATAAGGGAGCGGAGCAGCAATCCGGGCTGACGCCAGAGAGAAATGAGTTCCTCAAAAGAATGGTTGACCCCCAGGGCGAACATAAGGGTAAAAATTGTCAGGCTGACAAAATGAAGAAGGATGGGGTTGTCCATACTGAAAAAAAATTCCTCCCTGCTGCGGAGTTCCTTGGAGGTTTTTGCCCAAGGTTATTCTGGCGTTCCTGGTCAAACCCTAAAAAAGCGGTCTCCTGGACCATCCCGGCGCTGGAATTACCGGAGTTAACGTAAGCTTGAGATTATACTGGGGACCGGCAACCTCCGGGGTGATGGGGTAATAGTGGAACTCCGTGCCAATCCTCACCGGCAGGGGACCCAGTTTGATCAACGTTTCGCCGCCGAAGCCGATGGGGAAAGTCAGCCGATTGCGGCCGTCCGCAACCCAGTTAACCCGCATGTTAGGGCTGCAGCCAATATTGGTGAAGGGAGTCAGACGGTAGCGCAGCACGTATTGGACATCGGTGAGGTTGACATGGCTCCGACTGCTGTCTCCGGTCACCGTCCACCAATGCTGGGCCACCACCCCGAAGATCCATTTATTACCCGTGTGCAGGGCCGCAGCCATGGGTCCCAGGTTGAACTTGCCGGTGGTCAGGGTTCTATAAGAGCCGGTGGGCAGCATCATGGTGGGTCCAAACCCGAAAACGTTGGGAGGGGTATACATGTTGGTAAACGCGGTCCACAGGACCATATCTCCCAGGCCGGAGTGGCGGTCAAAATTGGGCCTGGGGATAGGTCCCTTGGGCCCTTCCTCATAATCGAAGCCGCTGAAGGGAAAGCTGGCAAAGGGTATAACTGGCCGGACAACCATGCGCCAGTTTTCGGTGAGGGCCACGGGCATCACTGGCTGAATAAGGGTGATATTCACCAGCCGTTTCTTGTCGGTGATCTGCCCGTCATGCCACTGGAATTCACTCTGCATGGACAAAAGCCAAAGGTCCGAAAAGGGATTGAGGATCCTGTCAGCCACCCCCTCTTCCTGGCTATGTTGGGAGTCGGGCGGCCGGTCAGGGGAATTTTGGCCCCATACCGTCAGGGGGGGAAAAGTCAGCAGCAGAAGACAAACCAGAAGAACTCGGATTGCCATTGTGGACATGAACAGATTCTCCTTCTATCATCCTTAATTAATCGGGAAGCACACTCAAGTCCATCCAGATTCACGCCAGACGTAAGACCTGGTGCAGTAGCCGCGCTGAGGCGCCCCAGCCGCGGCTCCGGTGAAGCCGCTTAGACCCCTTTTGCAGCTGCATCCAGGGCGGCCTGGAGCTTCGCCTGGTCCTCGTGAGATAGAGAAGTTTTGAGAATCTTGCCACCGGTCCCCTGCAGCTCTTCCAGCACTCTTTCGGGATTTGCTTTCCGAACCAACACAAAAAGTGCCGATGAATTCGGTACCAGATTTTGGGCCAACTCTTTCATGAAATTATCGTTAATGCCCACATCGCTCAGTGCCCCGGCCGCGGCGCCGCTGGCCGCCCCTACGGCCATGCCTAAAAGTGGATTAAGAAAAATCAAACCGACCAGGGCGCCCCAAAAACTGCCGGTTACGGCCCCGGCTTTTACCGTGCTGTGGATCTGATGCAGTTTGACCTTGCCGTTTTTGTCTTTGGTAGCAATCACGGCATCCTCCAGATCAACGAGATACTCCTTTTGCATCTTCAACAACTGCAGTCTGACCTCTTCCGCTTTAAGAAAATCATCATACTCAATTACCACTAATGTGTTCATGACGTTCCTCCTGAGTTGGGATGTTTGGATATCTGATGCCGGACACCTGGGGGTCAAAATTGGGGGTTCAGCCGGAATCTCTCTCCTGGATGTTACGCCCGCCGCCCCAGGAAAGGGCCTCTGGCTGCACCGCGCCGGTTATTATTTCCGAAGATTCACACAACAGGCTGATGGCGCCCAAGAGGATTTTATACTGGTCAGAATTTTGAAATTCCATCAGCTTTTCCTGGGCCAGCCATTCTATAATCAGGATGATACAATTTTCATTTTTGCCTTCCTGGAAAAAGCGATACCCCAAACATCCTGAGCCAGGCCGGCAGGCGATGTCTTTAAGAGTTTCCAGGGTTTGCCAAAGCTCGGCGCGTTTTTTAGGGAGAGCCGTCATTTTCACCAAGGCAAATGCGGACAAGCACTCTTCCTCCTTAAGCGAGCAATAATGATGCCATCTGCCAAAAGTTCTGTCCTTATATTCCCCTCGCCCCCTCTGGGGGGAGAGGGCCAGGGTGAGGGGGAAATTAGCCAAAACTTTTGGCAACAGCTATAATGCAGTCTGGCCAGCTGATATTCATCTTCCATGCCAGATGCAGCTAAAGACTTAACATGTTAATTTTCTATAATTAATTCGGGGTAATTGGGGGGATGGCATTCTCAGAGAAGCCGTGATATTTCATGGATCCGTGAGATATCACGGAAAAAGGAGGGCTTTTACTGATTCCTAACAATATTCAGTTTTCGCATGCGGGAGCGGAGGGTACTGGGGTTGATTTCCAACCTGGCCGCCGCCCCCTGCTTGCCGTCGATCTTCCAGCCCACCTTCTCGAGAACCTGCAGAATATGCGCCCGCTCTACCGCCTCCAGACTTTCGCTCGGGGAGGCGGGAGGGGATGGCAGGGGGGTGTTCAACTCTCTGGCAAGTTGCAAAACGGGTCCCTGGGTATCGATAACGGCCCGTTCGATGACGTTTTCCAGCTCCCTGACGTTTCCAGGCCAGGGATACCGGCGCAGGTTCTCCATGACCGGAGGGGGAATTTGGGTCACCTCTTTCCCTATTTTTCTGTTAAACCGCTGGACGAAAGCCTTCACCAGCAAGGGAATATCTTCTTGACGTTGACGCAGAGGCGGCAGCGTAATGGGAAACACATTCAACCTGTACCACAAATCTTCCCGGAAGCGCCCTTTTCTCACCTCCTCTTCCAGGTCCCGGTTGGTGGCGGCGATGATGCGCACATCGATCTTCAGGGTCCGGGAACTACCCAAGCGTTCGAACTCACCCTCCTGGACCACCCGCAGCAACTTGGATTGCAGCTCCAACGGCAGTTCCCCGATTTCATCCAAAAAGATAGTGGAGCCGTGGGCCAATTCAAAACGGCCGATTTTCCTGGACTGGGCCCCGGTAAAAGCGCCTTTCTCATGGCCGAAGAGTTCGCTCTCGATGAGGGTGGGCGAAAGGCTGGCGCAGTCCACTTTGATCAGCGGCCGCTCCCGGCGAGGGCTGGAGCTGTGAAGAGCACGGGCGATTAATTCTTTGCCGGTGCCCGTCTCCCCGAGAATCAGGACAGTGGTTGTACTGGGAGCTACCTGTTCGACCTTGTGCAGGACATACTTGAGCTCGTTGCTGCTGCCGATGATGTGCTCAAAGTCGTGGGTTAATTTTATTTCTTCCCGGAGATAGCTGAAGTCGGCCTGGAGTTGCTCTTTTAAACGCTCGAGCTCCAGTTCACCCTGCTTGCGCAAGGTAATGTCCCGGTTGCTGGCCCGTGTGCCGATGAACTTACCGGCATCGTCGGTTACAGGCCGGCAGACATGTTCAATCCAACGGATGGCGCCATCGGCCCGCTGCAGGCGGAACTGGACCTGCCGGGCTCCCGGATTTTCCAGGGCATCACAGTAATGAGTGTCCCAGAGGTCCCGATCCTCCGGCACGAGTATTTCCCGGAGGAGATCGGGGCGTCTGATGAATTCGTCGGGAGGGTAACCTGAGATACGCTCGCAGGAGGGCGAGACATAGCGGAAAGTGCCGTCCGGATTCCTCCAGTACTCCCAGTCCGAAGTGAAATCGGCCACGATGCGGTACTTCAGTTCGGCTTGGCGAAGTTTGCCCTCTGCCCGGCGGCGCCGCCTTAGGTTGAAGAAAAGGCCCACGGTCAGGAGACTCAGCAGGCCAATGACCCCGGAGACGCCAATGACCTCCCTTCGATGAGCTTCCCACACCGAAGGCTCTTTGAAACGAACTACGCTGCCGGGGGGCAAGTCCCTCTCCTGAAGGCCCCAGCGCTGCAGTTGCCGCCAGTCAAATCCGAAAAACTCGGGACCCTGATAAACAATGGGGATATTCCCCGGGTTTTCGCCGTTCAGCACCCGGAGCCCCATCTTTCCGGCCAAGCGGCCCTGCTCCGTGAAGCTCATGAGATGGCCGCCCACAATCCCGTGGCCCAGCAGGGTTTCCCAGAGGCCGTAGACCGGGGCATTGGCTGTTTGAGCCACGCGCGCTAAAGCTTCCTGGGGCACGAAGCTTTGACCTGCACTATCCCGAAACATCGAAAGGTAAATGATCAGCGACTGGGGCGGCAAGCTGGATACCCGTTGGAGGACTTCAGCCATCGACAGGTCGGTCAGGTAGGTGGCCTCAAATTGGCCCTCATAAGGGCGCAGACTTTCACGAGCTAGTTGCTGATAGTCTCTGTCAGTTTTAGCGACCCCTCCAACCACCACCACGCCTCTGGTCTTGGGCTGCAGGTTGAGGGCTGCTGCCAGGGTCCCCCGAACATCGACCGAGGTAACCACACCGGTGCTGTTTGACGGCAGTTTCAGGGCCTCCGGCTGCTGCTGTACTATCAGACAGAAAACGATGGGAGAGCCGTGAAAGAGGGCGTTGCCATGAGCCTGCAGAAAAGAAAGGGCTGGGGTTCCCACCGGAATGAGGAGGTCGATTTTTTTACCACTGTACTTGGTCTGTAAGAGTTCTAAAAGGCCTTGAAGATAAGCCTCGTCTGGGAATAGGGCCAAGTCCAGGTATTCTGTGTAGAACTCGATCGGCTGCTGCCCAATGCTTCTTAAAGCCTCGCGAATACCACTATCCCACTCGAGATTGGCCGGCAGCACCGCCTGGTAGGAATAGAGCAAGAGGACTTTTTTAGCCGGTGGCGGGGGCGCTCCCTGAACGTTAGGCTGGAGCAGGAACAAGGCCAGGCAACTAAACAGCAAAAGCAGGCCTGGTAAAAAAATCTTTCTGACTCGGGCAGTCTTGACCATAGGTTACTTCTGCACGCCGGTTTGTGAGAGTATCATTTCCTGATTTTCAGTGAAATTTAAATCACCTGTAATACCTTGGTAGGCGAACAACCCTCCTTAACTTATTCTATACATAACGTCATAAATATATAAAGCCTGTTAACAGGTCGGCATTCATTATTTTGTTTGGAGAAACCGAGATATAAAATTTTCATGGCTTTATTTACCGAGGTATCAGAGCCCGACAAGACAGCTCTCCATTAAAACAGAATACCAGCATCTTGAATTCCTTTTTTTTTTTGGGCGTCCTA
>VGSX01000057.1 GCA_016874895.1 Deltaproteobacteria bacterium | reverse complement strand
GCTTATGTTCGGCAGCGACTATCCCTTCGGTGATCCGGTAACCGAGAAGGAGAAGATTTTAGACCTTGGTTTGCCGGAGGCCGTGAATCAGGCCATCCTGGCGGACAACTGGCTGCGGCTGCTGCGGTCCGGGAGGCCTCCGGCGGGTTGAGAACTTAGAGGGTGGCGAGCATTGATTTGTGTTTATCCAAAAGGGGCTCGAACTGCTGGATCAATTGGGCCTCAAAGGTGCGCCACTGTTCCTGAAATTGCGGGGTCTGCTCCACGTCTATTTTGAGAGGCCGGTGCATCTGGGCTTCCAGAGCCTTTTTGACACTATTAAGCTGGGCGTTAAATTGGGCTTTTAACTGCTGCAGGGCATTTTGCCGGACCTGCTCGAAGCTCGTGAAAAGCTGTTCAATTTCCTTGAGAACCCGCTGGGCCGACTTTTTATCCCGGGCTACTTGCAGCATCCCGGCCTGGGCCCGTTTGTTGGCGTCGTCGATGACTCCTTCCCGGGGCAGGGTGATATTCCGCAGCAGGATTCCTTTGATAATACCGGTAAGAACAGACTGGTCGGCAGGGGGATATTTTTTTAGTTCTGGCTCCAGGTCGATTTTTTCCCGGAGAAATTCTGCGGCCAGGTGCCGGGCCTGCTCCTGCAGTTTGATCTCCTGCAGTTCTTGTGGGGAGGCCTTGCCGTAACGCTCTGCTTTTTCCAGAGCCAGTTCCAGGGCGCTCTTGATTTCAGCCATGAGAAAATCCTTTCGGGGGCGCCTGCGGGAAAAAAAAGAGCAAGGCGCCCGGTCCTTGCTCAAACAGTTTTTCTGCTAAGAGGCGATCAGGCATCTGAGTTAGCGGCCGGGGCCGTGGTGGTTGCCGCAGCCTCGGGCTTTTTGTCCGCCGCGGGCGTATCCGCAGGGGTCGAGACGGAGCTGTTAGGTTTTTTATTGCCGTATTCGCTGACGTACCAACCGCCGCCTTTTAAATGAAAGGCGCTGTGGGAAATGAGTTTGCTAAGGTGACCGTGACAATGCTTGCAGGTGGTCAGGGGCGGATCGGAAAACTTCTGCAATTCCTCGGTTATCTGGCCACAGGCGTCACATTGATACTCGTAAATCGGCATGGTCGGCAAACCTCCTTCGGGGAACCAACTACTTTATAGAATTAATAAATTAAGTATGATAAGCATGGTAGTTAAGGGCGATTGTCTCGAGATCGGGGCATTTGAAGGGCCGCAGAATCTCCCGGGTCAGGGAATGCACCCGGGTTTCTTCCTCTGCCTTTTCGGCCTCGGAGGCCTCGAAAAGTTGCTCAAACTGAGAAAATCGCACAATATGCACCAGTTCGTGGGTGATGACATAGATCAACAGGGGCAATAAGGACAATTTAACCTGATTTTCCAACGTCTTGATAATATTGTGATCCTGCAGGCAGATATGATAGAGATCATAGTGTGCGGATTTAAGCTCCCGGCCGGCCAGACAACAGGTGTATTTGGCCAGCTGCGCCAGGGCATGGGGGGAAATCTCTTCCTGCCGCAACGCCTCCAGGGTAAGGATGTCATAACGGGAACGCCGCCATTGACTCCTGGAAAGCTTGAAGAAGTCGCTGGTGGCCTCCTCAGCGACGAGCACCGCCTCTTGTATGATGGGTTTTTCCGAGCCCTGGAATCGCCTGGTGACCATAAGCAATCGCCATAATTGTTTAACAATTAATGTTATCACCGGAACCTGCTTTGTCAACGCCTTTTTACGACAAAGCGTGCCAATAAGTCAAGCACATAGGAATAGTATATGCGACAGCGGCAGCAGCGGCAGGAGTCTTTAGCCAAACTACTCAGCTATATCCTGGGCCGGCGGCCGGATGAATTCGGTCTGGTGTTGGATGAGAAGGGCCGGGCGTCGGTCAAGGAGCTTTTGGCGGTCCTGAGTCAGGAAGAAGGCTGGGGCTATGTGCGGCGGTCTCACCTGGAAGAATTGGTCAATCTGGTGAGCCCCGGTGATTTTGCTCTGGATGACACCCATATCCGGGCCCTGCGGCCCGGACCGGCCGACCTGCGGGGTGCGGAACCCGCCTCGCCGCCGCCCCTGTTGTATCGGGCCATCACCGCCAAATCCCACGGGACGGTGGCCGAGCGTGGCCTGCTGCCCCCGGCAGGAGGGGAACTGGTCCTCAGCGCCGACCCCGCCATGGCCCGGCGAATCGGACGCCGCCGGGATCCCAGGGCGGTACTGGTGACCGTCCAGGCCCAGCAGGCGGCCCGAAAAGGCCAGAGGTTTTTCCCCTATGGCGAGGATCTTTATCTCACCGGCGCCATTGGCCCGGAGTTTCTACAACTCCCCCCGGCCCCCAAAAAACCGGAGGCCAAACCTGCACCGGCTGTTAAAACCGTCCCGACCGCCCCCACCCCCGGTTCGGCGTGGCTGGACATCCTGGGGCAGCCCGTCAAGCCCTGGAAAGACAAGGGCCGGAAAAAAGACCCGGCCTGGAAGGAAGGCGCCCAAGAGCAGCGGCGGCGGAAAAAAGGCTAGCAGGGAAGGGCAGTTGTCAGTGTTCATCTGGTTGTCCGTCTTAGGGTAGCGAAGAATCTAAGGTTCCCAATAAGTTAAGATCCATCGCGTCGTTTTCGAGCAGGATGGCAAAAAAGCTTTTTTTGTGACAGGCTCAGGTTTTTGACATTGTTGAGTACACCTTCCACCGAGGCGGTTATGTATCAGACCCTGACAGCACACCTGCGGCAGCAGGCGGAGGCGGCGCCGGAGCGCCCGGCCATCATCAATGTGGCCGGCAGCACGGTTCACACGATTACCTACGGCCAGCTTTATCAACAGGCCCTGCGGGTGGCGGGCTGGCTCCGGGAGCACGGCCTCGGCAGTTCTGATCGGGGCTTGATTATTATGGAGAACCGGCCGGAGTGGCCCCTGAGCTATTTCGGCCTGCTCCTGGCCGGGGGAACAGCCGTGCCTGTGGATCTTCAATCCCGGCCGGAGCACCTCGCTCATGTCCTGGAGCAGACCCCGGCCAGGGTGGTCTTTGCCTCGGCCAAGGCGCCGCTGGCAGAAATCGCCGAGGCGGCTTCGGTCCAGCACCTCGTGGTGGTGGGTGATCCACTGCCTGATAACTTCGAGGGTATTAGCTTTGAGGAACTCCTGAAGTCCTCGGAGGCCACGGACCTGCCGGAAATTAACTTGGATGATCTGGCCT
Source organism: Deltaproteobacteria bacterium (assembly GCA_016874895.1). Lineage (GTDB taxonomy): Bacteria > Desulfobacterota > Desulfobaccia > Desulfobaccales > Desulfobaccaceae > Desulfobacca. The sequence continues at coordinate 11,889 of VGSX01000057.1, read as the reverse complement.
CCATTATCTACACCTCGGGCACCACCGGGCCGCCCAAAGGTGTCATGCTGACCCAGAAGAATTTCGCCGCCAATTACTGGGGCATCGCCCGGCTGGAGGCGGTGACGGCCGAGGACAATATTCTGGGTATTCTGCCGCTGTTTCATGCCTTTCCCTTCACTGCCACCCTGCTTTTGCCCCTGTTTTCCGGGGCCACCGTGACCTTCATCGACACCCTCAAGGCCGAACCGGTGCTGCGTTGCCTCAAGGAGCAGGCAGTAACCATCCTGCCGGTGACGCCCCAGGTGTTGCAGCACTTTTATCGAGGCATGGCCAAAAAGCTGGAGGAACTCCCCTTAGGGCTGGGGAGCCTGCTCCACCGGTTTTTGGATTTTTCCTGGCGCTTCCGGCAGCGGGGGGGCCCGGATTTCAGCGGCCCCCTGACCGCAAAATTCCGCCAGGCATTGGGGGAACAGTTCCGCTACTTTGTCAGCGGCGGGGCGAAACTGCCGGAAGAGCTGGCCCGGAATTTCGCCAAACTGGGGTTTACGGTATTGGAGGGCTACGGCCTCACCGAGACCGCGCCGGTGGTCAGCATAAACCCGCCAGAGGCCCCGCGGCTGGGTTCGGTGGGAAAACCCCTGGCCAACGTCGAAGTTAAGATCAATGAGCCCAACGAAGAGGGCGTCGGCGAAATCCTGATCCGGGGGGACAGCGTCATGGCCGGGTATTTTGGCAATGAGGCCGCTACCCGGGAGGTCATCCAGGAGGGCTGGTTCCGGAGCGGGGACCTCGGGCGTCTGGATGCCGACGGCTATCTCTTTGTCCAGGGCCGGGCCAAGGACATCATCGTCCTGAGTTCGGGGAAAAACATTTCCGCCGAGGAAGTGGCCAAGCACTATCTGCAGGCTCCGGCCATCCGGGAAATCTTCGTGATGCCGGATGCGAGGGCAGACAAGCTGGTGGCGGTGGTGGTCCCCGAGTTCGATTATTTCCGCCAGTCCGGGGAAACCGACATCAATAACCGGGTGAAGTGGTATTTAGATTATTATTCCCAGCAATTGGAGCCCTACAAACGGGTCCGGGATTTTGTCCTCACTAACCAGGAACTGCCCAAAACCAGGCTGGGAAAAATCCGCATGCAGGAAGCGGCCAAGATCTATCAGGCCCGGGCCGGAAAAAAATATGAGTCCAAACAATCCGCCCTGAACCAGAACCTCTCGGACGCCGGAGTGGCCGTGGTTCACCTGCTCCTGGAAAAAAGCGGGCAGCGGCTCGTTGCCCTGGACGATCACCTGGAACTGGATCTGGGCCTGGATTCCCTGGCCCTGGTGGAATTGGCCGCGGCACTGGAAGAGCGATTTCAGATCGCCATGAAAGAGGACGGTTTCGCCGATCTGTTCACCGTGACCGAACTGATCCGCTTCGTAGAGAGCCAGGAGCCGCAAATCGGGGAAGCCGCGATTGCCAGGCAGCGCTCCTGGGCTGAAATTCTGGCACAGGAGCCGCCCCCGGAATTACTGCGCCGCATCGAATTGGGTCACCCCTGGGGCGCCCGCCTTTTTACCCTGGGCTGTTCCTGGATCTTCGGCTTCCTGGCCAAGATATTTTTCCAGTTAAAGGTCCAGGGGAAGCACCATCTGACTCCCACCCCGTCGCTTATCTGCCCCAACCACACCAGTTTCGCGGATGGTTTTTTGATTTTTGTGGTAACCCCGCATTCCCGGCGCCGGGATCTTTTCTTCATGGGCACCACCTATTATTTCGATCTGCCCCTCATCCGCCCGCTGGTGAAGGCCCTGCGGGTGATCCCGGTGGATTCGGCCCGGCACCTGGTAGAGGCCATGCAAGCCTCGGCCTCCGTGCTTCGCCACGGCAAAACCCTGTGCATCTTCCCGGAAGGGGCCCGCTCGGTGACCGGGGAGCTGCGCCAGATCAAAAAAGGAGTTATCATCCTGGCCAAGGAACTCAACGTGCCCATCATGCCGACTTATATCCAGGGGGCCCATGCCGCCTGGGGGCCGAACCGGGCTTTCCCCCGACCGCACCCGGTGAAAGTCATCTTCGGCCCGGAGATGTCCTATGCGGAACTGGTCGCGGGAGGCCGGCGCCTCAACCCCGAAGCCGGAGACGACGAGGCCGCAGTCCTGGGCTTGAAGGAGGCCATCGAGGCTCTCAGGGAGCGCTGAACGAGATGCCGTTTATCGGTTTCTGGTTTCCGGTTTTTGGTTTACTCGTGCCCAAGTTTAACTTGGGAACGAGCAAGGCAAGACTTGATAACCAAAGATTCAAAATTTATAAAGGATCGGCTTATGCAGCAAAGAATTACAGCTGGAGGTTTTCTTTTCTGGGTCATGCTTGTCATTCTGGCGGGCCTGCTGGGGCCGGCCGGGGCGCAGCCTTTGCCGGAAGAGGAGCAGCAAGTTGAGCCTGTCCTCCAGGTTGTTATTCATGAGCTTCAGGTTATAGGGGAACGGGACCCGGCTGCGGTTCGAGAGGCTATCACCGCCATTTTGCCGGATTTGGCCGAATGTGTGCAGGCGGAACACCGGCGCTTGGGTAGGGTGCCAGCCAGGATGACGCTGCGCTTCAACCTGGGGGGCAGCGGCCGGGTGGTGTGGTGCAAGGTTGTGGACCCGGAGGTGAAATCCCTGGATGCCTGCCTGTGCCGTGCTCTGGGCCAACTCCGCCTGCCCCCGTTGGAAGAGACGCGCTCCCGGGTGACGGTGGTGCTGGAGGCCAAGCTGGATCACCTGTTGATGCCTTAGAGAACTACCTATACTCTATCGATAATTTTAATAAACCCCCCCTCATTATGTCATTGTCTCTCTTCCTGTTGTGTTGGACCCCGGTGGTCTTGTTGTCGGTCCTGGCGGTGTTCTTTCAGAGGTCGGCCCTGGAGCTGGCCATTTATGGACTGTTGTATGTAGCGGTGTTGGCGTCCCTGGCCTTTCAGACGCCCCTTAGCGTGATTTTGCTGGCTGCGGCCGATGGTTTCGTGACCACGGCGCCCCTTTTGGCCGTGGTCTTTCTGGGGATCTTGTTTTCCCAGCTTTTGGTGGCCACGGGTTCCCTAAAGCGCCTGGTGGCCTGGCTGCTCAGCGGCCTGGACCGGTCCCTTCCCCGGCATCTGCTGATTACTCTGGGTTTGGGGAATTTTTTCGAGGGGGCCAGCATCATTGCCGAGCCTATGGTGGCGCCCATGCTGCACACCACCGGGGTGAGACCCGCCGGGGCCGCGGCCCTGTCCATCATCGGCTACTCCGGGTTGATGAGCGTGGAGATGGCGGGCATTATTATTACGGTTCTGGCTCTGGTGACCGGCCTGCCGTTTTACGATCTGGGCGTGGCCGCAGCTTGGCTCTCCATCCCGGCCACCCTGCTTATGGGATTATGCATCCCCTTTTTCCTGCCGGACCCAGGGGAAGGCTGGCGGCGGCTGCCCCTGATTCTGGGCTGCGCCCTGCTGGTGAGCGGGGCGGCTTTGGCGGCTGCGGTGTGGCTGGGGGTGGCCATTTCCGGGATGGTGGGGGGGCTGGTTCTGGTGGGAGTGCTGCTCTGGCGGGGAGAGCGCCCCCCGGCCCGAGACAGCCGCATTCTTATTGACCTGGCGCCCTTTGCGGTGATCCTGGTGCCCCTGCTGCTGGTGAACACCGTCCCCTGGCTCCAGGAGCTGACCATGCGGCGGTTGAGCTTCACCATTTCCCTGATTCCCATCCACGCCATCACTTTCACCCCTTTGTTCTCGGCTTACCTGTATCTTTTCCTGGCCCTGCTGCTGGCCTTCCGGTTGCTCCAGGTGACGCCGGAGCAGCGTCGGCTTCTGTGGCTCGTGGGGGTGGCCAAAGGCTGGCGGGCCCTTGTGGCCATGGGACTTTTCGGGGCCATGGGCCAGGTCATTGCCTATTCGGGCTACGAGGTTGGGTTCGGCCGCCTGGACCAGGCCCACAATATCCCCTGGGTGCTGGCCGCGGGTTTGAAGCTCTACACCGGCAGCCTCTATCCCCTCTTCGTGCCGCTCCTGGGATGGGTGGGCACCTTCCTCACCGGTTACGGGGTGGCCTCCCTCATGCTGTTCGGGGAACTCCAGGTGCAGGCCGCCGCCCTGCTGGGGGTGTCGGCCACTATGCTGGCTGCGGGCCTGACGGTGGGGGCCTCCATCGGGTCTATTTCCTCGCCCTTTAAAATCGCCATTGCCACGCCCATGTGCGGCGCAGTGGGGCAGGAAGGCTGGATTCTGCGGCTCACCATTCCCCTGGGGATCCTGGCCTCCCTGGTCATGGGGGTGGTGCTGTGGGTGGTCAGTGGTTAAAGGGGGACTTAAGGGGATTTTCTCGGGAAACAGAATTTTTGGCACCTGCTCGCTCCGACAGGCATGGCCCGAAACCGCCGGCAATTATCCGGCCTTGGGAGGAGGCGTGGTGATCTGTTCCAGGTTCCCCTCCAGGTCCGTGAGAATGAGCCTGCCGGAGGGCAGCCGGAAGGCCCGCACATCACCCTCGCTGGACCGGTACATGGGTGGGACGGTTATTTCCGGGACGTTGGCTCTGACCTGATAAACCTCGAAGCTCCCCGTCACCAGCTCCCGGGTGGAACTCATGTTGCCGATTTCGAAGGCCACCCCTTCGGCGGTGAGGAGATCCACGATTTCCTGCCGGTTAGCGTGTGTAACATGGACGATCATCGTTCAATCCTCCTTAAAGCAACTTTCCTTTTTATAAATCTGGTAATAATCTATTGGAGCTTTGTCAATCGCCGGCTGCTGGCCACCCCTTTAGCTTTGGGGTGGTTGTCCCTGCGGTGGGGGAACTCCCCGTTTTGCCATGGTTTCGAAAACTTATTCAAGATTATGTATATAAAGTTATTTCAATACGTTGCAGCATGTTAAAAGCTTGACAAAATACCGTTTATCCTTTATCATTCTGAAGATAATTTTACACTGTCAGAATTGGCCTTCTCGAGGAGCCGGGAATGAAAATACTGGGAATCTGGGGCAGCCCCCGCGTCGGCGGCAACACGGAGATTTTGCTGGATACTTTTCTCAAAGGCGCGGCGGCCGGCGGGGGCGAAGTGGAAAAGGTGGAGCTGCGGAAATTAAAGATCTCCCCCTGCCTGGAAATTTATAAGTGTTTCGAGACCGGGGAGTGTCCCATCAAAGACGATATGCTGCACCTTTATCCCAAGCTCTTGGCTGCAGATGTGGTTGTGCTGGCCTCCCCCATTTTTTTCTATGGCCTCACTGCCCAGGCCAAGGCCATGGTTGACCGCACCCAGGCCTTTTGGGCCCGGCGCTATGTCCTGAAACAGGATTTCCCCGGCCAGGAGCGGCAGGGGGTGCTGTTAAGCACTGCGGCCACCAAAGGTAAACACGTCTTTGTGGGGGCGCGTCTGGCCACCTATTACTTTTTCGATGCCATAAATGTCCGCTATGCTGCGGAAATCTTAGTGCGGGAAGTGGATGAAAAAGGCGCCATTCTCCAGAGGCCGGAGGTGCTGGCGGAAGCAGAGGAACTGGGACGGCGTCTGGGGCAGGGTGAGCAGGTGGGCCAGGTAAAAGTGTTTCCCGTCGTCTAAAAATTTGTCCATCGGTGGGGCGGGCCTCCGTGCCCGCCCAAGTTACGTCATTGCGGCCTAAACCGCGTGCGGCTGACCGCACCCAAGGAGGACGGCATGGAATCGCCTTTTCACGTAGGGATGACTCATGAAATGCGGCAGAAAACCGGTCCGGAGCATTCCGCCCGGAAATTTTTCCCCGACCTGCCGGACGCCTTTGCCACTCCCTTTCTGGTGGGCTTGATGGAGGGAGTCAGCGCCGATCTCATGGCCAAGCACCTGCAGCCGGGGGAGCAGTCCGTGGGCATCGGCATGAATCTGAAGCATACCGCGCCCACCCCCCTGGGTATGGAGGTGCGGGTGGTCACCGAGGTCATCGGGGTTGAGGGCAAAAAATTGACCTTTAAGCTCGAGGCCTTTGACGAAAAGGAAAAAATCGGTGAGGCCACCCACGAGCGCTTTATTATCATTGGTGATAAGTTTATGAAAAAAGTCGCGGCCAAGGCGGCCGCGTGACCGTTGGGTCGGCGCCTTTCCCTTATGATCTGGTAACATTAGGTCATTTTGACAACGGCTGGGGCTGGGAAGCGCAACTACGGGGATATATTAGAAAAAAATACCGGGGTGATTTAGCGGGACTGGCAGGTCTCGAGCCTGACGGCCTGGCCGCCTGTCTGGGGGCCGAGATCCTGTCGGAACGGCCCTATGACACCATCCGCTGGGGGCTGCGGCTGAAGCCCTTCCGCCCCCTGGAACTTTTTTTCTTTTATAATCTCGACCCCGAATTCGGCAGTGATCTGCGGGTGTTTTATGCCCGCAAAAGTCTTGCTGTGCCCACCGAGGATGCTTATGTTTTTGCCTGGGATTTTATTGCCCTGTTGGCGCGTTACGGCAAGGGCGCTTTTCCTCTCACCCTGCTGACTCCCGGACGCCGCTGGCTGACCCTGGCCCAGATCGAATCCCGGCACGGCGGCGCCATGCAACGATTCACCCTGCAGGGGCGGGAAGAAGTCCTGCGCCTCATTTCCCCCGAGGTGGCCGCCACTGCCATTTTGCGGCTGGATTGCGGCTGTTGCGAAACCACCCAGGGGAACTGGGTCATAACCTGGCAGGCGCTTCCCGACCTGCTGCTCCGGGTCAGACTGGCCGACCAGGCCTGTGAAGTAGCCTATGAAGCCCAGGGGGCCGATAAGTACGGCCCGGATTTTCTCATCAGTTTTGCCTGGCTTTACCTTAACGCCCTGTTGCGGGAAGCCAGGCAGGTTAACCCGGCTTTGCCGAAATTATCGTCTTACTTTTAGGAGGATGAGGTTATAATGAAATGCGTGCATTGTCAAACTGGCAGTATTGCCATCTGTTCCACCTGAAGGGGCTTGAAAATTCGCTGCCAGGCGTGCGGCTATAACTATTCTTACGAAGAAATGCGGCAGATCATAGAGCAGGCCGGAGGGGGCCGCCCCCAGGCCGACCTGGCCGAATCTGCCGGTAGTTGCGAGATTTAATTGTAGCCTCGTTTAAATGAGGAGGAGTTGCATGGCTCGGGTAACAATCGAAGATTGTTTGGAAAAAGTAGATAATCGGTTTGCTCTGGTGCACCTGGGAGCCAAACGGGTGCGGCAGCTTTATAAAGGCGCGCCGGTATTGCTGGAGGAGCGGGTAAAGAATAAAGAAATCGTCGTAGCCTTGAGGGAAATTGCGGCCGGCAAGATCGGCGGGGTGCAGTCCAAGCGGGCTCTGCCGGAGCAACCCTCTTTTACCCTGCCGGAGACCAAAACAGCATAGGCCCGGAGAGGAATTTCTGCTCCGGAGGGCCGTCAAGCCAGCCATACAATTCCAGATAAACAGCCTGCGCCTGGCCCAGACCCGAGGCCGGCCACAGCCGGTCCGCAGCCAGGCGCAGCACTTTTTCCCGGCAGGCCTCCACCTGGGCCGGATTTTCGGCCAGCGCAGTCAGTAACTCACCCAAGACCTTCCGGAATTCCACGCTTAACTCCAGACCCTGGATGTCGGGGGTGGTCCCGGCCGGAGCAGGCCGCCAGTCCGGCAGCACAAAACCGGCCTGCCAGAGGCGGGTTCCCTCTGCCGCAGCTGCCTGCCAGAGATAGCGGGGCGAACTTTCCCCGGCCGCGGCCTCCAGAACCAGGGCGGCCCAGGGCGGGGTCAGGTGGGGGGCCAGAACGGCGCGCCAGAACCGGAGGCGCACTTGGGCCGATTCCACATCCGGGAGCCCATAGACCAGAGGAGGCTGCAACGAAGGGTCCAGGGCCTCCTCTTCTTCAAAGTCCTCACTTAAAATTCTTTCCAGAACCTGCTGCTGCCCGGCCAGGCGTTGCAGTCCGGCGGCTTTGTCCGCCAGCATCTGTTCCAGTTGGTGGGCCAGGCTCCAAAGGACCTCCAGATCGATTTCTTCTGGGAGAACCGGGGCCAGGTGGCCGCGGATGGCTTCCTTGAGATCGGATTCATCCCGATATTCCTGGGCCGCCAAAAAATCCAGGTACGCCTGCCATTGGCTGAGCTCCCCCGGCTGAAAGTGCTTCCCCAGAGTGGCCAGGCTGGCCTGCCGGGGGGGCTGCAGCAGGGCGGGAAAGCCCTTCGGCGCCGGTGCATCCGTTAGGAGACCGAAGCTCAGGTCCGGGAAGTAAAAGGATAAGGTGGTGTAGTGGGCCTGCCAGTGCACGACCAGGGGAAAGGCAAAAAAGCGCCAGGGGGCGGGGGCGAAAACGATGGCTGCCATGGGTTTTCCTTGTAGTGAAATACCGGCATGTCCGGTAAACATAAGTGCAATTCTGCTTTAAGGTAATATGTTATCTGCTTTGGGTAATCTTCCTTTTCAAATACTATAAAGTAAGGAGGGCAGTCAAGTGCATACCCGATTCACTAAAAACCGAACGTCACCATCTATACCTGCTGGCCATCCGGGGCCGGTAGAGGGACTACGTGGCGCACTGCGGCCAGTATCCTGGCCTGCACCTCAGTCTCGGAGCCACCGCCATGCACCCGCACAATAAAGGGGGCGGCCATCTGAGCAAAAATCTCTCCCACCCTGGCGAGATAAGCGATATTCTCAAAGCTCGGGCTCAGGGGCTCGCCTCGCAGCTGCAACCGTCGGACTATGGCGTCCAGGGGCAGGTCCAGAATGATTACCAGATCAGGCCGGGGGGCAAAGGCCTCGTGGCGTTGTTGGATTTCCTGGGGATCAAGTCCCAGCGCGCCCTGGTATGCCATGGAGGAAAAATAATACCTATCGGTGATGACGATGGCGCCTTCCCCCAGGGCCGGCAGGATGACCGTGGCCACGTGCTCCCGGCGGTCGGCCAGGAATAAGGCCAACTCCTCCTCCGGGGTGAGGCCCTGTCGGCCGTGGCGCAGCAGTCGGCGGATTTCTTGTCCGTAACGGCCCTCCGTGGGTTCCCGGGTCAATATCACCGGCAGCCCCAGAGAAGCGATGGCCTGGGCCAGGAGGTATGCCTGAGTGGTCTTGCCGACGCCGTCCAGACCCTCCAGGGCGATGAGCGCCCCCTGGAACATCTGTGGCTGGGAGGGCATGGCAGCTTCACATCTTGTTGTCACTCTCGGTTTACCCGGCCTGAGAAGGAGATTAAGGCTTTGGACCTCTTACGTAGCATATAATTACGGGACCTGGCCAGAAAAAAAGGCCGGACCGGGACAAAAAAAAAGCCGGGAACTCCCGGCTTCGAAAAGAAAATGAGCTCTCGGCCTTTACTCGGCCTTGATTTCGATGACCTTGGCTTTCACTTCTTCCTTTTTCGGGCAGGTGATGGTCAGGACCCCTTGCTTATAAGAAGCCTCGATTTTATCGCCCTCCACCCCCCCCGGCAACCGCAGGGTGCGGCTGAAAGAGCCGTAGCTCCTTTCCACCAGGTGATAATTTTCCTCTTTTTCTTCCCGTTCGGTCTTCTTTTCACCCTTGATGGTAAGGAGGTCGCCGGAGAGCGAGATGTCGATGTCTTTGCTGTCCATACCCGGTATTTCAGCCTTCACCGTAACCTTATCGGCGGTTTCGGAGACGTCCACGGAAGGGATCCATTCGGCCCCCGCGGGTTTCAGGGCCCGGCGGCCGCTGCCGAAGTAATCGTCCCAGAGGCGGTCCATTTCACTGCGCAGTTTAGAGACTTCTCTGAAAGGTTTCCATTCCATGATATCCATAGATGGTTCCTCCTGTTAATAAATTAAGATTGTTAACTGTAAATTAAGATCGGTCTACAAAGTTGTCAATACTGTCCAATAAAGAAAAAATATTCGAAGGCAGGGAGGGTGTCTCATCTATATTGACACAGAAGGCGCTACCCGGCCACTTCCGAACACCGCAGCCTGGCCTTATGGAGTTTTCGCGCGGCAGCTCGGAAGACCGCCCCCAGAGACAACTTCATCGGCTGGAATGCCGAGCCGCGCTAACACAATCTCCATCGCATTATCAATAATTCCCGTTTCCTGATCCTGCCCTGGATAACCTCACAAGACCTGGCTTCCAAAGTCTTGGCCCTGGCATTCCGGAGATTAGCCGATGACTGGTCCCGGCGATATGGCTACCCACCGGTGCTCTTGGAAACCGTAAGCGTTCAGCGGTCAGCTTGCAGCCGTCAGCTAATGCTTTAAATTCAAATAGTTATTCTAAGGTGGCGGATCATTGGTTCTTCGCTTAGTTTCCCTAACCCATTGTTTTTGCTAAAAGCTGAACGCCTACTGGAAACCTTTGTCGAAACCCAGCATTTTTCGATAACCTGTTATAAAGCTGCCGACTGGATTCATGTCGGCCAAACCAAAGGCCGCGGCAAGCTCGAGGTTCACCAGACCTTCTCTCTACCCTTCAAGGATATCTGGCTTTACCCCCCGAACACTCTTTCAAACAAGCCCTGTGTAATACTTGATTCTTTGGCTATTACCGAGTTGGCCGAATATTCACGGGCACAGGAGGTTAAGCCCCTTCACTTTGTTCAGGAGGTTGGAAAAAAAGGGAGAGGGAAAGTAATAGAGGGCCGAAATTTGGTCATTTGGCAGGAATTACTTTCCCTCGTTACCGAAAACAGCTTGGCCGGAGCGCCCGGGGTTACAGCTCGATGATGCGGCTGCCGGGATTTTCGATGAAGATCATCAGGCTCAGATAATCCCGGATATGGCGGGTAATGAGAAAATGGCTGCGGACGAACTCCCTGGCCAGCTTGCCCATGCGCTTAGCCATTTCCGGGCGGTGCAGGAGATAGCGGATACGGAAGGCGCAGCCCTCGGGGGAATGCACCAGGAACCCGGTGTGGTAATCCCGCAACTGCAGGACGATGCCGCCCACGGCGCCGCCGATGACCGGATTGCCCTTCCACATGGCCTCGGTGACCGTCAGACCGAACCCCTCCCGGATGGATTTTTGCACAATAACGTCCGCGGCCCGCTGCAGGGCGTTGACCTCGTAGTGACTGTCCGGGGGCAGCAGCAGTAGCTTGATATCGGGCTCCCCGGCCGCAGCCTCTTCTACCCGGGCGAAAATTTCCGGGCCCTCCGGGTCGTCCGTAGCCTCGCCCCCCACCAGGAGCAACTGGCAGGGAGTATGCCGACGAACCATCTTAAAGGCCTGGATCACCCCGAGGGGGTCCTTGAAGGAATCGAAACGGGAGACCTGCAGAATAATGGGGCGGTCCCGTTCGATCTCCAATCTGTCCAGGACGGCCTGGACTTCCTGAGGGGTGAGCTCCCGGTTCTTATCGCTCAAAGGGTCGATGGAGGGGTGGATCAGAAACTGGGGATGGGGCAGGTTCTGGGCAAATTTGGACATGGAAAACACGGACGCATCATACTGTTTGACAAAATGCCGGAGATATTTCCACACCGGCAGCTGGGGCCGGGAGGCATCGATGTGGCAACGCCAGACCCAATGTTGGGCCTGGGGGCGCATGTCCTCGATCAGAGCGGCCGGCTGGGGGTCGTGCACCAGGACAAAATCGGCCTCCCAATTAAAGCGCTTGGCGTTTTCCCGGTTGATCTCCCGATAGTGCGAGGTCATGGCGGCAGTGAATTTGACCTTATCGCCCTGCAAACCATTGTGCATGGCCTTGGTGACATCAAAAAAATCCGGGTCCCCGAAGATGACCTCCCACTTGGTGTCCAGCCCCAATTGACTGAGCAGGGGCACGGCCCGGTTGAGAATTTCGGCCACCCCGCCCCCGGTGCGGGTTGAGTTGATATGGACAAAACGACGGTCTTTCAGGTGGTCGGCCAGGCGGTAGAGCTGATCCACAACTTCCTGGCCGACGAGGGGGATATATTCATTAAATCCGTTCACAGGCAGCCTCCAGGTGTTCGTTGATCAGACCTATCAGGGTGTGGCGCAACTCCTTCAGATTGTAG
>VGSX01000056.1 GCA_016874895.1 Deltaproteobacteria bacterium | reverse complement strand
CACCATGGCCGGTCTGACAAACTTTTCAAAAATGCGCCTCCCGTCGGCGTGATCCGGGATGTTGCTTATGGCGGCTGCCAGACGCTGCAAAAAACCCTCCTCCAGGTTGTCCGGAAAGAGTTTTCTGGCCATCTGCAGGGCGCGGCCGGCGTACTGGATTACCTGCACCGTCTCGATGCCGGATAGTTCATCAAAAAACCAGCCGCAACTGGTATACATCAGCATGGCGCAACGCTGCACCTCCAGGAGCCGGAGAACCTCGCGCAACTCGTGTTTTTCCGGCTGCCGGTGGGCGTAGTGACCCAGAAAGGCCTGGATCGTGTCCAAGGAGCGGTTCTGGATGACATTAAGATAGTGGTTGCGGGCTGTCCAGGGATCGGTAAACCAATCCAAGGCCTTTTTTTCATAAAGATCAGCCAAGTTATCCCGCAGCCAGTCCAGGGCCTCCCGTAAGGGCTGGCGCCAGCCCTGATGCCAGCCATGATTCATACCGGTGTTGCAGCCGCAGTCCCGCCACCAGCGTTCGACGCCATGGACGCAGCTCCAGGAGGAATTTTCGAAGATCTCAACTTCCATCTCAGGCGGATAATTGGCCAGGTACTCTCCGTAGTTGGTTAAGCGCACCCCTTCTTTTCCCTCGATGTATTTCAAGGCATACGACAGGGCCATCTCTCCCTGCCCGCGGTGGTGGCCGAAGGTTTCCCCATCCGTGGCAATGTGAATAATTTGTGGCCATGGACGCTCGGGGGATATGGCGCCCAGGAGCCTCTCCGCCAGATACTCTCCCCGGGTCAAGAGCTCTCCAAAGGCCACGGCCTTGGAGATGGGGCCGTCGTAGAAAAAAAGGGCGATGGTCCGCCCAGAGGGTAACTTTTGGAGGTAGGCCCGGGTGGGGTCGATGCGCTCGCCGCTGACATCCTCCCAGGGGCCACCCTCCAGGGGCCTGATGCACCGGGCTTGCCGGGGGGCCAGGATGCTGAATTTAATACCCATGTCGGCCATGATGTCCAGGGTTTCCAGGTCCACCGCGGTTTCCGGCAGCCACATGCCCTCGGGCTGCCGCTGGAACCGGCGCCGAAAATCCTGCAGTCCCCAATAAATCTGGGTGTATTTATCCCGGCTGGTGGCCAACGGCATGATCATATGGTTGTAGCATTGGGCCAGGGCCGAGCCATGCCCGGCAAACCGGCGCTGGCTGAGCTGGTCCGCTAACAGAATACTGGCATACACCTCCGGGGCCTTCTGCTCCAGCCAGGCCAGCAGGGTGGGGCCGAAGTTAAAACTGATGTTAGCGTAGTTGTTTGGTATTTCAATGATTTTACCGAATCCGTCCAGAATCCGGGAAGCGGCGTTGGGGGCGTAACACTCTGCGGCTATCCTTTCATTCCAATCATGGTAAGGGTAAGCCGAATCCTGTAATTCAATATCCTCCAGCCAGGGATTTTCCCGGGGAGGTTGATAAAAATGCCCGTGTATACAAATATAGCTTTCCATATATATTATTCCATTTCCCTACTCAAACAGATACAGGAGAAAGGCGCCAAGGTAATGTCATCTCCCTCCAGATAATCATCGGTCCCCAGAGCCGGCGCGCCGGGACCGGCCCAGCGGATATCGGCGGAATCCAGGCGGAGCCGCCAGACCCCGGCGGGCGTGGGAGCCGGTAATGATTGAGGCTTGTCACTGAAATTTAAGATAACGCCATAGTGCTGCTCGTCGTTTCCATACAGGAGGCTGAGAGCGGCCTGGCGGTGATGGACGGTTACCAGGGGGTACGAGCCGCCCAGATCCACTTTCTCGATCATCTCCCGGCGCAGCCTGAAGAGGAGCTGATAAAAGCGCCGCAACACCTGGTGGCGGCCCCTCTGCTGCAAAACGGGATTGGGGCGGCTGCGCTGAAACGTTTCCGGGTCCTGGGGGTCCGGCGGTTCTTGCTGCCACCCGAAGGCAGCGAACTCCTGGGCCCGGCCCCGGCGCACCGCCTCGATGAGGTCCGGATCGTCGTGGCTGACAAAATAGAGAAACGGGGCGGTCTCTCCATACTCTTCACCCATAAAGAGCAGCGGGGTGAAAGGGGAAAGAATCACGGCCGCGGCGGCCAGTTTCTGGCCCTCAAAGGAAGTCAGCCGACTCAGGCGCTCCCCCAGGAGCCGGTTGCCGATCTGATCGTGATTCTGGGCAAAGGCCACAAAACGGCAGGGCAGGATATCCCGGGAGGAAGAGCCGTGCCGGCGCCGGCGATAACCGGAATACTGCCCGGAGTAGATAAAACCCTCGCGATAAGCCTTGGCCAGGTGCTCCAGGCCGCCGAAGTCTTCATAATAGCCGTCCCGTTCCCCGGTGAGCAGAACCCGCAAGGCATGGTGGAAATCATCCAGCCAGTGGCAATCCAGGCCATAGCCGCCCACCTCCGGCGGTCTGAGGTGTTTGACGTCGTTAAGGTCGCTCTCCGCCATCAGGTAGACCCGGCGACCCAGACGGGCCGCCTGCTGATGCACCGCGGCACCCAACTCCGCCAGGAACGGCTGGGCCGAATTGTCCATGACGGCGTGCAAAGCATCCAGCCGCAAGGCGTCGATGTGAAATTCCTTTATCCAAAAAAGGGCGTTGTTGATAAAATACTCCCTCACCCAGTCGCAATAAGCCTGGTCATAATTGATGGCCTGGCCCCAGGGGGTCCGGTAACAGTCGGTAAAATAGGGTCCGAAATCCCCTAAATAGTTTCCTTCGGGACCCAGGTGGTTGTAGACCACATCCAGGATGACGGCCAGGTTCAGGCGGTGGCAGGCGTTCACCAGCCTTTGCAGCCCCTGGGGGCCGCCGTAGGAGTTGTGCACCGCATAAGGATAGACCCCGTCATACCCCCAGTTGCGGTCTCCGGGGAACTGGGCCACCGGCATCAACTCAATGGCGGTGACGCCCAATTCCTGCAATTCCCCTAAACGGGGGATGATGCCGTCGAAATCGCTCTCCGGAGTGAACGTCCCCACGTGGAGTTCGTATATCACATAGTCCTGCAGGGAAAGGCCGATCCAGGTCTGGTCTTCCCAGGGAAAGTCCAGACTCACCACCTGGGAAGGCCCGTGCACCCCCTCGGGTTGCCATCGGGAGGCCGGGTCGGGGCGGTCCAGCTCCCCGTTTAGACGGTAATAATAGAGGCTTCCGGGGGATATCCTTTCGAACAGGCCGAAAAAATAACCCCCCGCCTTTTTCAACGGGAGCAGTCGCTCCAGGGGAGAAAGCACCCTGACTTCTACGGTCTCGGCCCTGGGAGCCCAGACGCGGAAGGCGCAACGGTTCTCATCCTGATAACTGGCCCCGAGTATCTCAGAAAACCTCACGACACACCTCCGACTCCCCAAAAAGACGGCCTGTTGGTTGCGGGGTGCAGGGCATGATGGCGTACACGCCGGGAAAGGGGAAAAAATTAGAAGTTGGCTGGAAAGTTGCGTAACTACGATTCAGCGAGTTTCGGTTAACGTTATTTCAGATAGATTACTGAAAAATAGCTCATCGGTTGTGGGCGGCAGAAAGCAGCCATCATCGCCTCAGGCAGTCTTGGTGAAGGCGATTATAGCAAAAAATCTTAAAATTGACAACTTCTCCTTACTTTACAAGGACAGGACAAATGCTTAATTACAGGAAAGGTCCATGACCTAGGGGGCCCCCCCGATGATTAAAATCCCCCCTGACCTCCCTTTAGAAAAGGGGGGAATTGAGGTAGACTTTAAAAGTCCCCCTTTTGTAAAGGGGGATTTAGGGGCAATACTGTTCACTTAAGCTAAAAGCAAGATTACTGGTGGCACAGGCTTTCCAGCCGGATCGAGATCCTGTGCAAGGCGTGCCCGGCCCGCCCTCCGACTCATCTGCGTGCCCCAGTTTCCCTATTTTCGACCTGGTGCTCTGGTGGACTCCGGGCAAGGGAACAATACCATTTTTATCAAGATTAAGGAGAAAACCATGTCGCAGCTTAAACCAGGGGATCAAGCCCCGGATTTTACTCTCACCGATCAACAGGGACAGACCGTCACCCTGGCTGATTTTCAGGGGAAAAAAATACTGCTGTTCTTCTATCCCAAGGCCTTGACCTCGGGATGCACCAAGCAGGCCTGCAGCGTCCGGGACGCCCGGGAGGAGTTGGCGGATTTGGGGGTGATTGCCCTGGGCATAAGCCCGGACCCGGTGGACTTGCAGAAGAAATTCGCGGGCAAGCACACCCTCGGGTTTCCCCTGCTCTCGGACCGGGACCACGCGGTGGCCTCGGCTTACGGCGTCTGGGGCGAAAAATCCATGTACGGTAAGAAATATGAAGGCATCATCCGCTCCGCCTTTCTCCTGGACGAGGATGGCAGGATCATCCAGGCCTGGTATAAAATCAGCCCGGAGCAGACCGTGCCCCGGATGAAACAGGCCCTGGCCGGGGGGTGAGGGAGAGACAGGAAAAAGGGAAAAGGGAAAAGGGCAGAGGGAAGAGGCGTCGGTAATGCCAGGCCGCTATAGGGCGGCTCGTGGCCGGCGACATGGCCTGCACGGCACGCCCTATAAGCCCGGATCTTTGAAGCGTGGACTTCGAACTTTGCACAGGTTTTACGAGTTATACCACGTTCGGTTTGGAATCCAACCCTCTGGTATCTCAACTATCTAAAAATAGACAATATTTTAACCTGAAACTGGAAACCGGAAACGGTATTAGAGGGAAAAAATTTTTTCGGCGCCTTCGTTCCAGCCCTGCCAGAGGAAATCATCCAGGCGGTTATCTGCCAGGACACGGAAGGCATACCTGGCCTGCTCGATATAAAAAGCGCAGTACGGCGCCGGCGCCGCCATAGTTCCTGTGGTGGTATAGACTTCCGCAGGGCAGGGGGAGCCGCAGAAATGGCGGATGGCGCAACTGCCACAGGGCTCAAAGTCTTCCACCTTTCTGGTAGTGACCGGTCGGAAAGCCACGGAATCGAGCACTTCCGGAAGATCATCCTGAAAAACATTCCCTCCTTTGAACTCCGGCAGGCCGATGAATTCACTACAGGGGAAGAGGTCGCCGTTGGCCGCCAGGGCTAAAAAGCAACGCCCGCCGCCACACGGGGAGATATCGCACATCAGCCGACGGGCCGTGGGCGCGGCGATGGCCAGGAGAATGTTAGCGAAGTTGGCGATGACGAGTTTCCGGCCGGTCTCCTGATAGAGTTCCCAGGTGCGGTCCAGGGCCTTGATAAAGCGCTGGGCCAACTCATGGTCCTCCGGTTTTAGCTGCCGACCGCCCGGCTGGGTGCAGCGCACCGGGTTGAGCAGGGCCATATCAACTCCAACACCATGAAAAAACTCGACAATATTAGTGAGATGTCCCACGTTTGCCTGGGTCACGGTGCAGATGACGCTGTAGTTGGCATACCCGGTCAGTTTTTTTAAAACTTCCGTTACCTGGCCGAAAACGCTTTTCCTACCCCAGGTCTGCCGGGTCCGGTCATGGAGCGCGGCCAGATGCGCGTCCAGGGAAATTCCCAGGCTGACGTTGTGCTCCCGGATGAAATCGAGGGCCCCATCATCCAGCAGGGTGGCGTTGGTCTGGATGCCGAACCGGAAGTGTTGACCGAATTTCTCTATGGCGGCAAAGATGACATCTTGTCGGAGCATGGGTTCACTGCCGTGAAAAATAATCTGGGGTAGGAACACCCCGGCCTGCTGGTCGGTCTGAAAATACCCGGCCAGGATTTCCAGGGCTCGGAACACGTCCGCGACAGGCATATCCGCCCCGGAGCGGCGCATGTCCTCGGGCAGGTAACAATAATGACAATTGAGGTTGCAGCGCTCCGTGGGGTTAAAATAGACCGCCGAGGGCTTCAGGCCGAAACGCAGGGCCTGCATTTCCGCCTGCAACCTGTCCTGGTGCGACGAAAAGGCCTGGGCCAGTTCTTCTCCCAAAAGGAAGGATGCCGCCTGATTTCGGGGCGCCAGGGTCCAGAAGGCGCTGTCAGCCTGGATCACCGCCACATAATCGGAGTGGCCGATATCACAAAGGTCAAACCGGGGGCCCGGCCCCACATTGACCCGGGCCCCGTGAGGGTTAAGAGCGGAATTCAACGATAATACCCCTTTAGGAATTTTTCTTATCCAACAGAATGTAATGGGCAAGACCGGTATTGTCACCGTTCAGCCCGCAACTGTAACGGAAACCGAAGGGTTTGGGCTCCCTGGAAGTAATTTGTGCCTCGTACCTCTGATTGTGCTTTCCCATTGTTTGTTTTTCCTCCTTTTTTTGAATAGTTCTAAATAAATAAGGGAGTCCCGTACGTAGACGGAACTCCCTTTACCATCGGCAGCTCAGTTATCGGCAGCAAGCAGGTCTTCTGGCTTTCGGCTCAACCGGGCCTGATCAGCCTTCCCATGAAGGTTAACCTACACAGTGGCCGGGTTCTATCCCTTGATCAGCCCGTCCCCGATTACAGCGGCGGGACCGCCACGGACTTGCACCGTGTTCCGAGATGCTTACTGAATCATTTATACCTCATTTTTAAAAGTATTGCAAGGCCAATAATCCTAAAATTTTTCTCCCCTGGAAGGCGATGACTATTTTTCATCATTTTCCGCCAGACAGGGGGGCAGCGTAGTCGTCAGTTTATCCGGCCAGCTATAGGCGCAGTGGTAATAAAAAGGGTCGTCAATGAAGCAGACGCTGAATTCCTCATAAATCAGATAAGCGCAGCGGAAACAGCACTCCGGCAACTCGTCTTTGAGACAGAAGGGCACGCTGTGCTGCCCAATGCGGAACTCTTCAGGCTTAATCATAAATTTTTTCCAGTGTTGAGAGGGATTATTTCTGATCAGTTTTCTGGCTAGACATGATCTCTAAGGCTAGCGGTCCTGTTAGGTCCATCCACCACCATTTCCGCGCCGAGGGGCAGGATGAAGTTGTCCGGCTGGTGGCCGGCGGGCAGGCCGGCCAGGACCGGAATCCCTAAAGATTTCCCCATTTCGGCGAATAGCTCCCAGACCTGCTGTTGTTTGCCGCAACAGGTGAAACTTCCCAGGACCATGGCTTTCAGACCGGAGAGGCTGCCGGACAAACGGAGGTGCTGCAGCAGGCGGTCCAGGCGGTACGGGGCCTCGTTGTGGTCCTCCAGAAACAGCACCTGACCGGTCAGGGAAAGGGCAAAGGGCGTGCCCAGGAGATGGCAGATGGTGGTGAGGTTGCCGCCGATGAGAGGGCCACAGGCATATCCAGGGGCCAACACCTGGAGGTCCCGGAAGCAGACGCAGGATGGCTCCGGCCGGGTAAGCACCCGGAAAAAGTGGTCCCGGGCCCGGCTTGATATCTCCCCCAGGTGGGCCACGGTGGGCCCGTGAAAGGTGACCACCCCGGCTTGCTGGGTAAAGCGGCACAACAGATTGGTAATGTCGCTGAAGCCGATAAAATACCGGGGACGAGCCGCCAGCAGGGAGTAGTCCAGGTGCTCTAAGATCCGGAGGGTGCCGTAGCCCCCCCGGGCGCAGATTATCCCTTTAACCTCGGTGTCCAGGAGGGATTGCTTTAAAAACTGGCAGGCCTGCAGATCGGCATCACCTTGAAAAGGCCGGGGCATAAAGATTTCCGGACCATGAGACAGGCGGAAGCCCCACTTTTCCAGCCAGGCGGCCCCGGCGGCAAACAGGTCCGGGGCCACCGGGCTGGCCGGGGCCACCACGGCCAACCGGTCCCCCGATTTTACCGGGGCCGGCCAGATGATGGCTTTTTTCGAATAGCTTGACGTCGGTTCCGGAGTCATAAGAACATTTCCCTGGCAGGCGCCAACCTCCAGTTCTGTGCCATCGCTGCGGCGACCTGGAGGTCGGCGCTGCTATCGGGACACATCGCCGCAGTAACGCAAATAGCTTGTTAACTGTCTTATCTTAACGTATTATAGCTGAAACAGGCAAGACTGAATGGCATGGATATGAGTAACAGTGTCAGAGGGGGCAACCACTCTGTTCTCATTGCGGCGGTATTTCTTCTGTTCCTGGCCCTGGGAACTTTTTTCCGGCTCTATGGCCTGGGGGACCGGAATCTGTGGACGGACGAGGCCTGGGTGGCCGTGGCCGCGACCCAGCCCACGCCGGCCCTGGCCTGGCAGGAAGGCAAGTCCACCCCGCCCCTTTACCTGCTGACGGTATGGCAGATGGCGCAGTTAGCCGGGAAGAGTGAGGCGGTCCTGCGTTTCACCTCAGTGCTGTTCGGCCTGGGCGCCCTGCTGCTGTTCTGGCCACTGGCCCGAGCTCTGCTTCCTCCCGGCGGGGCCCTGGCGGCCTTCGCCCTGGCCGGCGTTTCCACCCGCTGGGTTTATTTTTCCAAGGAATTGAAGCAGTACAGCGCCGATATGTTCTTTGCCGTGCTGGTCTTTTTCCTGGTGGAAAGACAATTGCGCCGGCAGGGTCAGGGCGGCTGGCTGCTCTTTACCCTATTGCTGGCCCTGGGTTTGGGTTTTTCCCACCCCTTGATTTTCCTCCTGCCGGCGGCGGGGTTAGTGTTGTGGTGGCAGCTCCCTCAGGCCAGACGAGCCGTATTTTTCTCCTTTGTCGCTGTCGGCCTGATTTTTCTTTCGTACTATTGGTTTTTCTTTCGCGGCCAGGTAGACCCGGAACTGCTGGTGTACTGGCAGGCTGATTTCCCCCCGCTAACCTCGGCCAGGGATTTCCTGGTGTGGTTGGCAGCGGCCTGGAACCGTTATGTGGGTTATTTTTTCCTCTACTGGAGCAAACCCTTCGGTTGGCTTTTTCTCATTACAGGGCTGGTTTATTTTACCAGAAGTTCCAACTCCCGGGTCATCTGGTATTTCCTGGTGCCCATACTGACCACCCTGGCCGCAGCCCTGGCCCACCGTTATCCTTTCATGGGCCAGGCCGGGGGGGTGCGCCTGATGATGTTCACCGCGCCCATGCTCTTTCTGGTGGCCGGGGCCGGGATCATGGCTGTTTTTGCCTGGCTCTGGCCGCGTCAGAAACTCCTGGGGATCGCCTTGGCCGCAGTGGTGATCATGTCCCTGCAGCCGGTGCAGCTCTGGCAGGAGAATCTCCGTCCCCAAATGAACCGGGAGGAAATTGTACCTCTCGTACGGGAGCTTGAGTCCCAGTATCGGCCCGGAGATCTGATCTATGTTTATTATTTTGCCATCGATCCCTTCAAGTTCTACCATCAAGGGCTTCGGGAGCAGGTTATCTGGGGCCAGTCCTGCCATGATAACTGCCTGCCCCTCCCGCCTGAGGATCTGAAGCAGGTTGACCGGCTGTGGTTGATCTTCTCCCATTTTGAGACCCTGGAGGATGTGGACCGATTCATTGAAAATCTCTTGGGAGAGGGTTGGACCCGGCACCTGGCTCGCTATGAAACCGGCGCAGCCTTGTTCTGTTATTACCAGAACCGATAAACTAAAATATTGGGCCGAAACGACCATGGCCGATTGGGGCCGCCCCTGAGTATTAAAATCCCCCCTGCCACCCTTTAAAAAAGCTATGCCTTACCCACAAGTTTATAAAAGGTGGCCAAACACAGCTTGGCGGAATATTGGGTTTCCAAGTGCAACTTGGGAACTAGGATGGGAACAAGGGGGAAATAAGGTGGATTTTTTACCGTCCCTCTTTTGTAAAGGGGGAATTGGCGGGATTCTTACGGTAAAACCCTATACGGGTCTTATTCCCCCAAAATCCTGGAGATTTCTCTCTGCAGTTGGGAAACTCGAAAGGGCTTATCAATCATGCCGGCCACTCCGGCTTCCTGAAAGCGGTTGATCTCTACCTGGCTGAAAAACCCCGAAGCCACGATTACCTTTACCTCGGGAGAAATGGTCTGCAGTTGATGCAGCAGTTCGTAACCATCAATCCGGGGGAGATAAAAATCACAAATGACTATGGCAATATCCTGGTGCCGCCGCCGGAATAGCTCCACGGCCTCATCGCCATGGGAAGCCGACAAGACCTCAAATCCCAAGTGTTCCAGGAGCTCCCGTCCCAGGGTCAAGATCAACGGGTCATCATCCACCAGCAGCAGGATCCTGGTCTCCTGGAGTGGTAATATATAATTATCAGACACTTGACAAAAACCGCCCCAAAGTCCGTTACTCTGCGGCCATGGCCTAGTCTGAGCCAAACCGCCGATAATCGTGTTGTAGGGTGTAAGAGAAAACGGGTAGGATAATGGGGGGTATTGTATATCGGAAGAAACGAAAAAACCAGTTTTTTTTCAGCATTGTAGTGAACCCGACCAGCTCGTCATCTCTAAAACGCAATAAAATCCCGTCCTCTGTGATCCCGGTTTCTGTTGCTGGTTGGGGATGACGGAAGCTGATGTAGAAAAGATCGGCTTCTGGGTCGAAATCCATCCGAAAAAGGGTGCGAGTTAAATCCGCCATCCCCCTTAAGCCGCCCCGGCCTTCACCTTTTCCTCCAAAAGATTACCCAACATAGTCAGATGCACCTTCTCTTCCTGGGCCACCTGGCGCAGAAATTCCCTGGTGGCCAGGACCTCGGCCTTGTCGGCAAAACGGACATACAGGTCCAGGGCCTGGGTTTCCAGCATCATGGCCACATCCAAAGCGCCCAGCAGAGTTTGCATGTAGGGCGCGTTTTTCTTGAGAAATTCCTCTACCCGATAGCCGCCCTCCATGACGTCGGTATCCACGGAAGATTCCAGGACGGCCACATCCTTGCCGGGGTTCACCTGTCGATAAAATTCGATGAATTTCTGCTTGTGCAGGTCCGAGACTTCCACCATCTTGGCGAAAAGCTGCTGCACGTCCTTGTCCTGGGCCTGGACCAGCAGGGTCTCATAAAACAGCTTCAGGCTCTCCTCCATGCCAATGGCCAAAGCGGCAATTTCCGCCGGGGTCTCGTCGCCCCGGACCAGGTCCAGGTTCAGTTCTTCCGGACCGCTGGCCTTGTGGCCCTGCCAGGCCTTGATGCCGCCCTTGAGGTTGTAGACTTCCTTAAAGCCGTAGCCGTTGAGCAGTTGGGCTGCCACCCGGCTGCGGCCGCCGATGGCGCAGTAGGCGATAACCGGCTTATCCTTGTCCAGTTCGTCCAAGGAATCCCCCAGTTGGCTCAAGGGGATGAGTTTGGCCCCGGGCAGGTGCTCTTCCTCATATTCCGAGGGCTGGCGCACGTCCAGCAGGGTGTATTCGCCCTCCGGCTGTTCCTGGATGAATTTCTTTGCCTGTTTCGAATCAATGGCATCAACGAAGGAAAATAATTTTTTCAGTTGGATCATCGGTTAATCGTCCTTATCTCAAGCTTCCTCGAGTTCCCCCGAAATCTGGAACTTCTGCATAAACCGCCGATCGATATAGTCTTTGAGCTTAAAAGCCAGAGGACCGTCGAAAACGAGTTGTTTTCTCCGGAAAATAGCCCGGCCGTTACCCAGATTAAATATGAGGAGATAGGCTCCCTGGGGTTTGAACCGCCACATGACCCGGTTTTCCAGGGCGGCCTGGAGGTTGTGCAACAGGATGGGGTTCTGCCGGACGGCATAGACCCCCACCTTGTCCAGGGGCTGGGGCTGGAAGTAAATACAGTCGCCGCCGCCGAAGATTTCCGGATGGGCCACCGATTGTAGAAATTCGTTGACCAGCAGGCCGCCGTCCGGGCCGGTGGGGAGGCCGGAATCGTTAAAGAGCGGGGAGGGTCGCACCCCGAGAGCCAGGAAGATCATATCAAAGGGGAGCATTCGCCCGTCCTGGAGGACGGCCACATTGGTTTGGACCTCCCGAAGGCGGGTCCCCTCAATGACCTTCACCCCCCGTTCGGTGAGGGAGGCCAGGGCCAGGCTCCTGACTTTGTCGGGGAAATCTCCCATCAAGCGCCGGCCGGCCACCAGAGTGATCTCGGCCCTGCCCCCCAGATCGCTGGCCAGGCGCACGAGATTGCCGGTAATCTCCAGCCCCGCGGGGCCGCCCCCGGCAAGCAGGATGTGGTGCATCTTTTTGGTGAGCCGGTCCCGGATGAATTTCTGGGCCTTAAGAAGCTGCTCGATGGGTTTGACCGTGAATACGTTGGCGTCCGGGGCGATGGGCAGGTCGTGGGTGGGAATGCCGCTGCCGGTGTTGAAGGAGACCACGTCATAGGGCACCTCTTCCCCGGAGGCCAGGACCAGTCTTTTTTCCCCGGGCCTGACCTCAACCACCACCCCTTGGAGGAAACGGGCCCCCGCAGCCTGGGCCATCTTGAGAATGTTGAACCGGATTTCCTGGGGCCGGTAGGTTCCGCCTAACATCCCTGGACCCATGCCGGAATAGTAATGATGCGAGGCGGGACCGATGAGGGTGACCTCATGGCCCCGTTCGATGAATACCTTGAGTTCTTTCAGGCAGGTCAGATGGGCATGCCCACCCCCCACTAAAACCAGATGCTTGCCCATAATCAGACTTTCACTGATCCTTCCAGGGCCTGGTTGCCCTTTTCGGTGGTGAGAAAGTTATCCACGGTGGGTCCCACAAGCCCGGCGCTTCGGTAATATTGGCCGGGGATAACTCAGCGGGATGGGAGAATATAATCAACCGACTGCCAACATAATCCTCCGATCGGACCACCCTCATGGTGGTTTCGGCCTCAAAGACAGGGACCGTCTCCCCTGACCGGGTCAGACGGGGTTGGAACGCCAAATTCTCATCCATGGCTATTCTTCACTGGTTGAAAATTCAGAAAGTATTTCCTCCCTCACCCTGATCCTTTCCCTTTGAGGGGAGAAGGAAAAGGGGAAAACTTGTGACAAGCAAAATAAGTAACTTTAATAAACTTTACTCAGCTTGTGACCCATTGTATCATAACTTCATTACAGATGAGTAAATTATCCGCTGAGGATATTTAACGCTACTTCACTATCATCATGTTGGGAAACTTAATATTAGATATAATGGTCACAAGCAGATAAATGTCCAAGGGGGCGGCGTCCTGCGGACCTACCGCTCCCCTTTGACGACGGATGCCGCGAAGCCGCTTATTTCAAGCGAGGATCGATGTTTCCCGGACCCCCGCAATCTGGGGTGTAACAGGCTACGTCGCGAAATTCACAGTCCTTTTTGCATTGCGGGCAGGTCTGGGGGGGAAGTTGGGCGGTCACGGTATAGCCACATTCGCTGCATTTCCAAACCCCCTGGGGCGTCGCGGTGGTGCTCATGGGTTATCTCCTTTAGTAAAGATTATGGGTTACATAACATAATGATGCTCAATCAGGCCTGGCCGCCTAGCCTCTGTGGTAACATAAAAACACAGAAGTTTTATAATTTCTGGCAGGATGCTCTAGCCGATCTGAATATTTCCCCCTTTATATTAGTCAGTTCGGGAAAGCAAATCAAGTCACTGTCAGAAAAATAAGCCCATTGCCGTGAACGCCAGACTTTTGCTGCTTTTCAGCCGCTATCCGACGCCGGGGAAGGTCAAAACCCGGCTCATACCTGGTTTGGGGGCCGAGGGTGCGGCCAGCTTGCAACGTTGTTTAACTAGGCATATTTTGGGAGTGGCGCGCCGATTCGTCGAGACCGCTAAGATCGATCTAGAGGTCTGGTTTGATGGTTCCCGGATCACTTTGATGCAACGGATGTTCGGGATGGAATTCTGCTACCGGCCCCAGGGAGGGGGTGATTTGGGCCAGCGCATGGTCCAGGCCTTTGCCGCCGCCTTCGGGCAGGGGAGACGCCAGGTGGTGCTCATGGGCTCCGACTGCCCCGAAATCTCGGAAGCGCTCTTGGCCGAGTCATTTTTTCTCTTGGAGGGATATGATCTGGTATTGGGACCGGCTAAGGATGGGGGCTATTATCTCATCGGCCTAAGGACTTGGCACCCCGAACTCTTCCGGGACATCCCCTGGGGAACCGGGGAGGTTCTGGAAAAAACCCTGGCCGCAGCCCGCCGCCTGAAGCTGCCGGTTGCCCTGCTGGAGTCCCTCACGGATATTGACCGCCCTGAGGATCTGGCAGTCTGGGCGAGAATCAGCCAAAGGAGTGGAGATGTCTGATCCCGGGCGTATTTCCACGGTTATCCCGGCCCTTAATGAAGCCGGGCATATCGAGGCCACCGTCCGGAGCCTCAAAGCAGACCCCGAGACGGAAATCATTGTTGTGGACGGCGGCAGCACTGACGCCACCCCCTCTTTGGCGGCCGCTGCGGGGGCCCTGGTCCTGACCACCCCCAGGGGCCGGGCCCGGCAGATGAATTCCGGGGCCAGGGCCGCCTCCGGGGAAATTCTGTTCTTTCTGCATGCCGATACCCTGGCGCCGCCGGAATATGCTGAGGCCATCCGCCGGGCCCTGCAAACCCCCGGAGTCAGCGCTGGGGCTTTCAGCCTGGATATCGCCGGTAATTCCCCGGGTCTTAAAGCTGTGGCCCGCATCACCAACCTGCGCTCCCGCTGGCTCCACCTACCGTACGGGGACCAGGGCCTGTTTCTGCCCAAGAAGCTCTTCCTCCGCCTCAAGGGCTTTCCGGAGCAGCCCATCATGGAAGATTTCGCCTTCATCCGACGATTGCCGCGCCACGGCCGCCTAGTGACTCTGCCACAAACCGTGCTCACTTCCGGGCGGCGCTGGCAGCAGTTGGGCCTCTGGCGGACTACTCTGATCAATCAGCTGATAATTTTCGGCTATTATGTGGGCGTCTCCCCCATCACCCTGGCCCGACTCTATGGCTGCAGCGGCCTTTCCATCCCAAACGATCATGGACGCTTTGGGCAACCCCTGGAATGAAAATCTTACCGTAGGACCCGGAAAGCTAAGCGCATCCCACCTAAGGTAAACTTTTAAGACGGAACCTTTTTCCCCCTTTATTGTGAAAATCTCCTGTAGGGATGAGCTCCGTGCCCGATCGAAGAAAATATTTTCATTCCCGGGGGTGGCCCCAATTGGTTAGGATCGTTTCAGCGCAGATATTCGGGCAAGAAAAAGCAGGCTTGTGTTTTCTGACCAATAAGAGTAAGATATCTGGTATGATGCAGGAGGCCGGAGATGAGTACTAAAGAAGTGGTTTTTGCTGCTTTCAAAGAAATGGTGCTGCCGGAACTGGCGGTGATGAAACAGGAACAAGCAGAAATCAAGGCTACCTTGATGCTCACGAATAAGCGCCTGGATGACATCACCTCCCATCTCATTGATCAGAGCCGGCGTATTGATGAGGCCAATAAGCGTATTGATTTTTTGCGAGAGGAATTGATTGAAAAAATCGACGCAGTCCGGGAAGAGTTGGGAGGCCGGATCGACGCAGTCCGGGAAGAGTTGGGAGGCCGGATCGACGCAGTCCGGGAAGAGATGGGA
>VGSX01000055.1 GCA_016874895.1 Deltaproteobacteria bacterium | reverse complement strand
CGCCGGAGGCCTCCCGGACCGCAGCAGCCGCAGCCAGTTGTCCGCCAGGATGGCCTGATTCACGGCCTCCGGCAAACCAAGGTCTAAAATCTTCTCCTTCTCGGTTACCGGATCACCGAAGGGATAATCGCTGCCGAACATAAGCCGGTCCGAACCACAGAGGTTAAGATAAGACATGATGGCCCCAGAACCCGCCAGGGCCGTATCGGCGTAAATCCTGTTGAGTTCCCAAAGCCCTGCGGCCTGCAGGCGGTCATAGCCCCCGTTCAATAACCCCAGATGCGGGATAATGACGGTGGCCTGCGGAGCCAGTTCCCGGATAAAAAAGACGGTGTTCTCGAAGCTCTCCTCCAGGAGGATGGGTAGCCCCAACTCCACGGCCCGGTTGATAAATTCCCGGCAGCGGGGATCATCGTAGTGGTATTCCGGTTCATTGTCGTGGCGGTGCCACTTGACGGCCGCATAGGCGGAATCAAGCTCCTCCCAGGCAAAATCATTCCAGACGAAAAAATAGGGGTACAGGGTTATCCCCGGATCTTTTAGGCCCCGGAGATACTGGTGGGCCCGGCGGCGGCACTGTTGCCAGTCCGGGGTATCCTGAAAATTAAAATTCCATCGGTCATAGATATCTTCCACCGGCGGTATCAGCCCGGCGCCGCTCACCTGAGCGGCCTGCAGGCGGGGCCGAACCCTTTCCCAGGCCCAGGGCACCTTCTGCACCCCGCAGTGCAGATGGCAGTCGATGATCCGATACAGTGCCATGCTTCGAGCTCAGCAGGTCAGATGCAGCGCCGCCGCCACTTTCCGTCTGGCTGCCAGGGCATTGAAGGTCTGGCAGGCCTGGGCGGTGGGGACCTCGATCAATTCAATGCGATTTTCCTTTAAATATGCCGCCAGGTCCGGGTCAACCCGCATTTTCCCGGGCTGCCCGGTCCCCACGATGAGCACCTCCGGCTTCGCAGCCAGGGCCTGGACCACGTCCGGGAGCTGCAGCCGATGACCTTCCAACCGCCACCAGGAATCTTGAATCCCGTCCGGCAACAGGATAATATCCTGGCTGAAAGACCGGCCGTCCACCACTATGCGACCGAATTCATAGGAATCAATGTGCATCACCTCGGCTCCTTTGCAAACCAACCACCCCTGGGCGGCCTCAGATCCGGAGGCCCGGCCCGCAGGGCAGAAATCTTTCAGGATATTATTATACCAGAATTAAACCGGTTGGTAAGATGTTGAGCCAGGAAATCATGAAGGCGGGTCCTGGGAACACCAGATTTTCACCCTGGTGGCTGAACGTGACAATGGCCGCAGATTTTGCCGATTTATAAGATTATATGTTACAGTTAATGGAGATAACGGGGTGCCTGGGTTTAATCGGAAAAGTCAGCAGGAACAGGCTGCAGAAAATATGATTCTCACCGAACCATACGCTTGCTCAGAGAAATCCCCGCCTGCAAACCGGGTCAACCTGGACCATGTAACGGTGGTTCTGCATAAGCCCCGGTTACCGGAAAATATCGGCGCTGCAGCCCGGGCGGCCCGCAATATGGGGATTTCCCGCCTCCTGGTGGTGCAACCCGAGGATCCGAACCGGGAACGCATGCTCATGATGGCCACCGGCAGCGCCGCCCGCCTGATCCAGGAAATGACTATTTACCCCGATCTGGCCTCGGCCCTGGGACCTTTTCAGTATATCGTCGGCACCTCCGCCCGGGTCGGCGGCAATTTCCGCCAGAGTCCGGTGACCCCCCGGGATCTGGCCCGGCAGCTTATTCCCCTGTCCCGCCACAATCACATCGCCCTGGTGTTCGGCCCGGAAAATTGGGGCCTGACCAATGAGGAGCTTGCCTTGTGTCATGCTATGGTCACCATTCCCACCTCGGACTTCCGATCCCTCAATCTTGCCCAGGCCGTGCTGATCGTGGCCTATGAAATTTTTCTGGCCCGCCAGGACCTGCAACCCCGATTCATTCCCCGCCTGGCCAACTCCTGGGAACTGGAAGCCATGTATGCCGAGCTCCAGGATACTCTCCTGCAAATCAACTATATCGGCCACCAGAACCCGGAGCATTGGATGATGCGCCTGAGGAGGTTTTTTTCCCGACACGGCCTGCGAGCCGCGGAAGTGCAGGTCATCAGGGGCATCTGCCGCCAGATCGACTGGTACGTCCGCCGCCGCCTGGAAAATCCCCGGCCTGATTCCCATCAGGATTCCACCTGATCAAAAATACCTGGTTTATGGATTTCTGGTTTAATTCAGGCCAACTTGCCTGATGGATTGAGTAAGTGTTACTTCCTCTTATTAATTTAATCTGCAATGCCGAAAGGAACGAGTCATGCCACCAAGAGTAGGCTTTTTAGGTTTGGGTATCATGGGCTCAGCCATGGCCAACAACATTTTGAAGGCCGGTTTCCCGCTGCACGTCTATAATCGTACCGCCTCCAAAGCCGGGGGCTTACTGACCGCCGGGGCCACTCTAACTCCCCATCCTCTGGCACTGGCCCAGGATGCCGAGGTCATCATCGCCATGGTCACCGGCCCGGAGGCCCTGGATGAACTGATATGGGGGGAACAAGGCGCGGCCGGGGCCTTTTCGGCTGAAAAAACCTTTATCAACATGAGTTCCGTACCGCCCCGCTACACCCGGGAACTGGCTGCAGAATTGGCTCCTCTGGGAATCGCCTTCATCGATGCGCCTGTGTCGGGGACCAAAAAACCGGCCGAGGACGGGAAGCTCCTGATCCTGGCGGGAGGCGACCAAGAAAAAATTGCGGCTCTGGAGCCGCTCTTTGCCGCCATGGGTCAAAAAGTTATTTATTGTGGAGAAGTGGGCCAGGGCTCGGTGATGAAAATGACCATCAATCTGCTCCTGGGCGTAATGATGGCCGGTTTGGCGGAAACTATAAATTTCGGTCAGAAAAACGGTCTGGAGCCGGAAACCATCCTGGAGGTGATCCTCTCCGGCTCCCTGAGTTCCGGCCTGTTCCAGATGAAGGCCGAGATGGTGCGCGATATGGCCTTCCCCCCTAACTTCCCGCTGAAACATATGACCAAGGATTTAAAATTCATCATCGACACCGCCTATGAGTCCGGCGCTCCCACCCCGGCGGCTCATGCAGTCCTGCAATTATTCCGTTATGGGGTGGCCTTCCAATGGGGGGACGAGGATTTCGCCGCAGTCTTAAAAATCCTTAAGCACCTGAATGGCCGGACCTGACCGGGCTGTTGGGCAGAATCGGGGGGTTCGGAAAGTACGGGGGCATTTTTTCTCTTACCGCCGAGACGCAAAGGACGCGGAGGCAATACTCCGCGCCCTCTGCGTCTCGGCGGTGTCTATTTATGCTGGGTCAGGCGCCTTAGGGTTTATAGTACATCACCTTCTGGGCATAGGGTTGGCAGGCCTCCTCCAGGCGACGCTGCAGTTCCGCCGGCTGGGGCTCGAAATCCGCCGCGGCTTGGGCCAGTTCCTGCACCTGGGTCACGGTATCGGCCCCGATTACAATGACATCCACCGGTTGACTCAAGGCATAGTGCACCAACAGAGGCAGGCTGCCCTCGAATAACTGGGGGAGCAGGCCCCGGCAGAGGACTTTCATGCCCACCACCCCCACACCCTGGTCAGCCGCCTCCTGA
Source organism: Deltaproteobacteria bacterium (assembly GCA_016874895.1). Taxonomy (GTDB): domain Bacteria; phylum Desulfobacterota; class Desulfobaccia; order Desulfobaccales; family Desulfobaccaceae; genus Desulfobacca. Next base: position 11,687 of record VGSX01000055.1, on the reverse strand, counting down.
GCCACGGGCAGGAAGCTGGCATGATGCGTTTCCGCCGGATTGACCGGCAAGAGGACGGTATCAAAGTCATACATCTGGATGGCCAGACGCAGGATCTCTGGGTCATGATGGCCGGTGACCCCGATGAACCGAGTCTTCCCCTGCTCTCTGGCCCGGTAAAAAGCCTCCAGGGCCCCCCCGGGCGCGCCGATGGCCTCTACTTCCTCCCTGGTCCGCAGATCATGGACCTGCCACAGGTCCAAGTGATCCGTCTGCAGATTCCCCAAAGTGGTGTGCAGATGGACCTCTGCTTCGGACCGGCTGCGGCCATGGGATTTGCTGGTAAGGAAAATCTGCTCCCGCACCCCCCGCAACCCCTCCCCCAGATACGCCTCACTGCCGGAATAGGCCCGGGCCGACTCGAAGTAACGGATGCCGGACTCCAGGGCCGCCATGATAACCCGGCGTGCCTCCTTCGGTCGGCCAAAGGTGCGCAATATTCCCTCCCCGCCCAACCCCAGGGCGGTCACTTCCTCTCCCGTGCGGCCCAATCGCCGGCGCAGCAGCTCCATAAGCCCTCCCAACGCCTCTGTCACAAAGGCATATGTGTAGTAATTATTTTATAATAAGCATTATGGAGCTAAGAGACCAGGAAGCCGATGCCGGTTAATAAAGACCATCATGAGTTCCCTGATTCTCCTCGCAAACCGGGCGTCACCTCAACCAGGGCTTCGGAGCGATGGCCAGGGCGGGCCTTACCCTGCCAACTGACAGAGGAATTTACCAATTTCCTCCGGGACTTCATGACTGAAGAGTATTTCGCCGGTGGCGTCTCTTACCCGAAAGAGCCCGGAGGTAAATACTACTGTTAAAATCCTCTTGTAGCGGCTACGCGCTATGCCGATCTCTTTGGCATAACACTTCGTAAGTTCACCAGCTTTCTCAACCGACATTTTTCCTCCTCATTTCTGGGTTCAAAACCTTTTTTCAGACCCCCGGAGATTATCAGTAAATCGCCAAAAATGAGATGGCCGGTGAATAAATTCAGTGGGTTATCTACTGAAAAGCCGAACCCTGTAGTGTCGGCATTATATTTTTAATTAGTTAATATCTTTGAAGAAATGGGCTGGTCCCGGTTAATATTCGGCCAACTCGGTAATAGGCAAAGAATCAAGTATTATACAGGGTTTGTTTGAAAGAGGGTTCGAGGGGGTAGAGCCAGATATCCTTGACGGGTAGAGAGAAGGTCCGGTGAACATCGAGCTTGCTGCGGCCTTTGGTTTGGCCGACATGGATCCAGTTGGCAGCTTTATAACAGGTTCCCGAAAAACGCTGGGTTTCGACAAAGGTTTTCCAAGAGCACCGGTCGGTAGCCATATCGCCGGGACCAGTCAGCAGCCAATCTCCGGGCTGCCAGGGCCAAGACTTTGGAAGCCAGGTTTTTTGAGGTTATCCAGGGCAGGATCAGGAAACGGGAATTATTGATAATGAGAGGGAGATTCTGTTGGCGCTGCTCGGCATTCCAGCCGATGAAGTTGTCTCTGGGGGCGGTCTTCCAAGCTGCCGCGCTAAAACTCAATAAGATGTTTGAGGCAATTTAAACTAATTACCGGGTTAACCGAATATTTACAAATTATTTATAAGGCTCAGAAATTTCAAGAATTCCTGATGACGGTGCCGGTCCATGCATTTATGGATAATCGTGCCATCCAAAACATTCAAGGCCGCGCATAACGTAGTGGTGCCGCAGCGTTTGTAATCATGAGTCATGGTGCCACAAAGCCCTTTTTTGAGAGGGAGGCCTAGTTGACTACGGTCAAGTGCCTGAATACTGGTTTTTTCGACCACGCTCAACACCAGGGCATGCTCCGGCGGATTAAGGTAAAGTCCCACCACATCTCTGACCTTTGCCGCAAAATTTTTATCCTTCGAGAGTTTGAAGGTTTTAATGAGATGTGGTTTGATTTTGTGGGCCGCCCAGACCCTCTGGACCGTGGAGTGACTGATCTTTAACTTTTTGGCCAGGCTGCGGGCACTCCAGTGGGTGGCCGTTTTGGGCGCGGTTGTCAAGGTGGTGGTGATGATCGTTTCCACCATGTCATTATCATAAGTACGCTGACGTCCCCGGCCAGACCGTTCTTGCAGGCCAGCCAAGCCTTCTTGGATAAAGCGGCGTCGCCAGGTAGATACCGAATTTTGGCTGATCTCTAATTTCCGAGCAATTTCCTGATTGGCGTAACCTTGGGCGCTCATGAGCACGATTCGGGCTCGACGCACATCCCGCAAAGCAGCCACCTTTGAACGGGCCGTAGCGGCCAATTGGGCTAATTCCTCAGGTGTCAAGTTAATGGTATATATTCTTCCCATGTCCGCCTCCGTTTTAATTTTATCTTATCATAAGGCGGATTTAATTTTAAGTTATTTATGAGACATTACACTAGATGCCGGACTGGACGGTTCACAAGAATAATACTCCGGAGTATAGATTCCTGGCAATCAGGGAACCGTTAAGGGATCAATTAATCCTTAAAGGTTTGAGGGCGGCGCAGCCACGTCTGCCATTCCCGACCATGGATTTCAACCAAAAGCGCTATAAGATTTTTGGGTTAGTGACCAACCGGGACCTGCCCGGGGACGAGATCATCTGGTGGCATCGGGGGCGTTGCGGCAAGAGTGAAGAGGCCCCTGGGGTGATGAAGGAAGATTTGACCGGCGGCCAATTACCCTCCGGTTTCTTTGGAGAGAATGCGGCGTGGTGGGCCATCATGATTTTGGCCTTCAATGTGAACTCCCTCACGAAGGGTTTGGTGCTTTAAGGTGACTGGGTTAAGAGCAAGCTCATCTGCCTACAAGGGGATAGGTATGGCAAAAAACTGGTGATAGATCATTAATGAGATGCAGCCGCCATAATAATCGCGATATTTTTACCCTTCATCCTTCCTCGGCCCTGAAAAACAACTTTTCGGCACGCAAGATCAGCACATTAAAATTTCGGCGGTGGATTATGGAAATCTTTTTGGCTTGACTAACTGTCGGCAATAATCTACATTTCTTTAGATAAATTCTCGTCACCAAGAACTCGATACCGGGATTCTAAGCCTCCGCTCTGGAAAATCTTAGGTTGTCAGCCCTGAAAAAGGACCACGTCGGATTTTTTCCCTCTGGAGTCTTGCCGGTGAGGATCAGGTATGCAAGAGGAGTCCGGAATAATCCGGCAGCGCCGGGAAAAAATTCAAGCCCTGAGGGAAGCAGGCGTAGAGCCTTTCGCCAACAATTTTCACCCGGAGCATCGCATCGGCGAGCTGGTGGCGCGTTTCGGCCAGAGCAGCCAGGCGGAGCTTGCGGCAGCAGCAGAAACATTCAGGGTAGCCGGCCGGCTGATGCTCATCAGGCAGTTCGGCAAGGCCACCTTTTTTCATTTTCAGGATGACAGTGGTCGGTTGCAGGGGTACATCCAGCGACAGGAAGTGGGCGAGGCGGCCTATGCCCTGTTCAAGCGGCTGGATCTGGGCGATATCATCGGTCTGAGCGGCCATCTCTTCCGCACCAAGACCGAGGAACTTACTCTGGCCGTGCATAGTTTTGTGTTGTTGACCAAGGCCGTCCGGCCCCTGCCGGAAAAATACCACGGTCTGAGCGACGTGGAGCTGCGCTATCGGCGGCGCTACGTGGATCTCATCGTCAACCCCGAGGTGAAAGAGGTTTTCCGCACCCGCTCCCGGATTATCCGGCTGATGCGGGAATTCATGGAGCAGCGGGGCTTCCTCGAGGTGGAAACCCCCATGATGCAGCCCATTCCCGGGGGTGCCGCGGCCCGGCCTTTTGAGACTTATCACAATGTCCTGGCCATGCCTCTCTATCTGCGCATTGCGCCCGAGCTGTACTTGAAGCGCCTGCTGGTGGGAGGCTTCCACCGGGTGTTTGAAATCAATCGCAACTTTCGCAATGAGGGCATCTCCACGCAGCACAACCCCGAATTCACTATGATGGAGTTCTATCAGGCCTTTGCCACTTTTGAGACCTTAATGGCCATGACGGAGGAGATGTTCTGCTGGATAGTGAGCCAGCTTTTTGGGAGCAGTCAGATTTCTTACCAGGGCCGGGAGATTGATTTTACCCCTCCCTGGCCCCGTCTGGAAATGGCCCAGTCACTGACAGAAGTGGGAGGCATCCCCGCGGCGGTGGTGCAGGACCGCCAGGCGTTGGTGGCCCTGGCCCAGGAACAGGGCGTCGCCCTGCGCCCGGGAGAGGGATATGGCCGGGCCCTGGCCAAGCTTTTCGATTTGCACGTGGAACCGAAGCTGTTCCAGCCCACCTTTATCACCGGCTTTCCCGTTGAAATCTCCCCCCTGTCCCGACGGAGCCGACTTGACCCGGACATGGCCGATCGTTTTGAGCTTTTTATTGCCGGGAAGGAAATCGCCAACGGGTTCTCGGAGCTTAACGACCCCGAGGACCAGCGGCAGCGTTTTTTAAACCAGGTGGCGGCCCGGGAGGCGGGCAATGAAGAGGCCCACTTCATGGATGAGGACTTTGTCCGGGCCCTGGAGTACGGCATGCCCCCCGCGGCCGGGGAGGGCATCGGCATCGACCGCCTGGTCATGTTGCTCACCGATTCGGCCTCTATCCGGGATGTCATCTTTTTTCCGCAACTGCGCCCTGAAGGATCATAGTTTATGCAATTTGAACGGCTGGTGGCGCTCAGATACCTCAAAGCCAAACGCCGGGAAAAATTTATCTCCCTCATCTCGTTTATTTCCATTGCCGGGGTAACGGTGGGGGTTATGGCCCTGCTGGTGGTCATTGGGGTGATGACCGGTTTTGACCAGGAACTGAAGAAAAAAATCCTCAGTGTCAATGCCCACGTCATTCTCATCAAACCCGGCTACAGCATCGAGGATTATCAGACCCTGGTGCAACAGGTGGAAGCCGTGCCAGGCGTAGCCGTGGCCAAACCTTTTATTTATACCCAGGTGATGATTTCCGGTCCGGGCAATATTTCCGGGGGCGTCATCCGGGGTCTGGACCTCCCCACCATTGAGCAGGGGGGGCCCGAGGCTGTGGAGGTGCGGGCCGGCAGTTTCACTTCCCTGGCCCATACCCTGGAGGGAGAACCGGCCTTCGTGGCCCTGGGCAATGAGCTGGCCAAAAATATCGGCGCCCACATCGGCGGCCAGATCAAGATCATCTCTCCCCTGGGCACCCTGACGCCCATGGGCCGCATTCCCCGTATCAAAAATTTCCAGGTAGGGGCCATCTTTCATTCCGGCATGTTCGAATTTGACAATACTTTAGTGTACTCCAGCATCCCCGAGGTGCAGGCGTATCTGGGGATGGACGACAAGGTGACGGGGCTGGAAATCCAGGTGAAGGATATTTACAAGGCCGATCGGGTGGCCGCCGCAGTGCAGCAGGCCCTGGGTCCGGCCTACGATACCAGGGACTGGATGCGCCTCAACCGGAGCCTCTTTGCAGCCCTGAAGCTGGAAAAAATCGCCATGTTCATCATCCTGACCCTCATCGTCCTGGTGGCCGCCTTTAATATTGCCAGCACGCTGATCATGCTGGTCATGGAAAAGACCAAGGACATTGCCATCTTAAAATCAATGGGAGCCACCCGGCGCAGCATTATGCGCATTTTTATCCTGGAGGGGATGATCATCGGCACCATCGGCACGGTTTTGGGACTGGTCCTGGGATTTATCCTCACCTCCCTTCTCAAGAGATACGAATTCATTAAACTGCCCAGCGATGTCTATTACATCTCCACGCTCCCGGTTCAGATCCAAACCCTGGATGTCGCCTTGATCGCCGGCGCCACCCTGCTTATTAGTTTTTTGGCGACCCTTTATCCATCCTGGCAGGCTTCCCGTCTAGACCCGGTGGAAGCCATCCGTTTCGGTTAGGTCAGGTAACCTTGGGGAGACGGATCTGAGCACCTCATGAGCGTTCCAGAAAATCCCTCATCAATCCCCTGTAAAAATGGGGGACGTTAACCACGCCGCCCGCTTTTCTCCCTTTAGGAGGGAGGCCAGGGGGTTTTTAATTATTGCGGGTGGCCAACATCACTTATGATTATTGCAAGCGTTGAAACCATGAATATGATCTATTCGGACCACGTCTCCGATGTTTTGATCCAGATACGGGAGTTGGACAAGACCTTTATCTCCAACGGCAACCGGGTGGAAGTCCTGGATGGGGTCAATCTCGATATCCTGCCGGGAGACAGCCTGGCCATCGTGGGCGCCTCCGGGGTGGGCAAATCCACGCTGTTACATATTATCGGCACCCTGGAAAGACCCACGGCCGGGACATTGTTATGGTATGGGGAAGATGTTTTTACCCTTAACGATGAGCAGTTGGCCGCGTTCCGGAATCGCAAGATCGGCTTTGTCTTCCAGTTTCACCACCTGCTGCCGGAATTCAACGCCCTGGAGAATGTCATGATGCCGGGGCTCATCGCCCGCCTGCCGAAATCCGAGTGTCTGGACCGGGCCGAGGCAATCCTGGTGGCGGTGGGTCTGCAGGACCGGTTGCAGCATCGGGTGGGAGCCCTGTCGGGGGGGGAGCAACAACGGGTGGCGGTGGCCCGGGCTCTCGTAATGGAGCCGGACGTCCTTTTGGCCGATGAGCCCACCGGCAATCTGGACCCCCGCATCGGCAGACAGATTCACGAACTGCTCCTGCGCTTAAACCAAGAAAAAAGATTGACAACCGTGGTGGTGACTCATAATCTGGAACTAGCGGGTCTACTCTCCTATCAGATCACCATCAAAGACGGTAAGGTCGTGAGACTTCCCGGAAACCAGACTTGAGGTGGGGTGCGTGAAAAAACTATTATTAGCATTCATCACTTGCTTCCTGTGGGTGACGCCCCTGGCGGCCCAGGATATAAGCGTCAAACACGTGGCGCTATTTCCCTTCGCCGTTTTGAGTAAGGAACCGTTACCCGGTGTTGCTGAAAAAATCCAGCAGATTATCAAGGAGCAATTTGAAAAAGAAGGTATCGGGATGATCTCGGCCGAGGAACTGCAGCGGGTCGTGGCATTGCGGCCTAGTCCCATCCCGCCAGGGGAGGCCGCGGAACTGGGCCGCAAACTGGGGGCGGACGTCATCCTCACCGGCTCTCTGATCAAGATCGGCCCCACCGTGGCCTTGGAGGCCCAGCTTAACGATCTCACCGGGAGGGTTGCACCGGCCTCATTCAAACTGGACGGCCTCGGGGTTGGGTCCGTAAACCAACTGGCAGCCCAATTAGCCAGAAACATCAGTAATAAAATTCTGGGCCAGGAAAGAATTTCCCGCATCGAGGTCAAAGGCAACCGGCGCATCGAAAAAGACACTATCCTGGCCACGATTCAAACCCGCCCCGGAGATCAGATTTCCACCCCCAGATTGCGGGAAGATTTGAAGACCCTTTATAATCTGGGCTATTTCTCCGACGTCAAGATTGATGTCAGCGATACCCCCGAGGGGCGCATAGTCACCTTTATCGTGGTGGAAAAGCCTTCCATCAGTGCCATCCTGGTCCAAGGCAACCGGAAGATCAAGACCAAAAAAATCATGGAAGCTTTGGAGATCAAAGTCTACAGTGTCGCCTCGGAGGCCACTATCCAGGAGAGCATAAATAAAATCAAGGCGTTATATCGGGAAAAAGGTTATTATGAGGTAGATGTCGCTTATCATCTGGAGCCCATTACCCCCACCGAGGTTAATCTGGTCCTCAATATCGCCGAGGGGGGAAAATTATACGTCCGGCAGATCCGGTTTGAAGGCAACACCGCCTTCAAGGATAAAAAGCTTAAAGATGTCATGGAGCTTAAAGAGAAAAGCATATTAAGTTTCATCACTGGTGCGGGCGTGGTGAAGCAGGACATCCTGGAACGGGATGCTGAAAAAATCTCGGCTTTTTACTTTAATCACGGCTATATCAAGGCCAGGGTGGGCGAACCGAGGGTCGAGATTAAGCCTAAAGGGATTTATATTACCATTCCCATAGACGAGGGTCCCCAGTATCGGGTCGGCAGCGTCGATTTTCGCGGAGACCTCCTGGAACCACCGGAGAAGTTGCGGCAATATTTGTCGATTACTAGGGAAAAAGTCTACAACCGGGAGGCTATCCAGGCCGATCTCACCACTCTGAGCGATCTTTATGCCGACCAGGGTTATGCCTATGCCGATGTCACCCCCTTGTTGAGGGAGAATGAAGCGGATCGCACCGTCGACATCACCTTCGACATCCAGCAGGGGGAAAAGGTCTACTTCGAGCGCATCGAAATCGTCGGCAACATCAAGACCAGGGACAAAGTCATCCGCCGGGAACTGCGGATTTTTGAGCAGGACTTATTCTCAGCCAGCAAAATTAAGCGAAGCACCCAAAACCTGCGGCGCCTGGAATTTTTCGAGGATGTCAACTTCAGCACCAGCCCCGGGAGCTCCCCCGACAGGATTAACGTCAGGATTAACGTCAAGGAGCGGCCCACCGGGCAGTTCGGTATCGGCGCCGGTTACAGCACCCAGGATCGCTTGGTGGGCATGATTGAAGTCTCCCAATCAAACCTTTTCGGGCGGGGTCAACAGCTGCGGGCTCAGGGGGTGTTGGGCCAGATTGCCCGGCGCTACCGGCTCAGTTTTACCGAACCCTATCTTTTTGACCGACCCCTGAGCTTCGGCCTCGACGCCTATAACTGGGAGCGGGAATTTGTGGAGTACACCCGCAAGAGTGCCGGTGGCAGTATGCGGCTGGGTCATCCCCTCCGGTGGGAATACACGAACCTCATGTGGATGTACCGCTACGAGCATACCGACTTGCTTGACCTGCCATATTATTCGTCTCCTGTCCTCCTGGATGCGGCTAAGATAAAAAACACCAGCGCCACCTCTCTTTCCATTCGCCGGGACTCCCGGGACGCAATTTTTATTCCCACCCAGGGGTCTGATAACAGTGTCTCCGCCGAGTTGGCCGGTTTGGGCGGTGATGCCGCCTTTACTCGTTTTGTGGCGGACAGCGGCTGGTATTACCCCCTTTTCTGGAACACGGTGGGGGTCATTCACGGCCGCATCGGCTACGTCTTTAGAAACAGCTGGGGCGCTTTGCCGGTCTACGAAAAGTTTTATCTGGGCGGCATCGATACCATCCGGGGCTACAAATACGCCGAAATCAGCCCCCGGGACCCGGTTACGGGGGAACGCATCGGGGGTGACAAATTCCAGTTTGTCAATGTGGAATGGCGCTTCCCGCTTTATAAAAAGGCCGGCCTGATGGGAGTGTTTTTCCTGGATAGCGGTGATGTTTACGGCTCGGGGCAGACCTACTTCAGCAGTATGCGCACCAGCGTGGGCACCGGCATCCGCTGGTTTTCACCCTTGGGCCCCCTGCGCCTGGAATGGGGTTACAACCTGAACCCCAAACCGTGGGATAGAAGAAGCGCCTTTGATTTCTCCATCGGCGGCACTTTTTAATGGCGATGATTTTTCCAAAAACCGAACCAATCCATAATGGTGATTAAATTAAATTCCTCATAAGGAGAATTAAATGAAGTTTAATGTTTTTTCCGCACTTACCGCTGTCCTTTTGGTGTTGAGTTTTGCAGCCCCTTCTTTAGCCCGAGATACCAAGATTGCGGTAGTGGATATGGGAGAGGTTATTTTTAATTCCTCCGAGGGCAAAAGGGCCCAGGAGGCCATCAAACGCAAGAGCGAGGAGCTGGGACGGGATCTGGATCGACGCCGGCAGGATTTCGGCAAACAGCTGGAAGAGTATCAGAAGCAGGCGGCCGTTATGAAAGAAGATGCCCGGAAACGGAAGGAAGAAGAATTCGGCCGCAAGGAAATGGAACTGCGCCAAAAAGTCGGTGCTTCGCAGCAGGAATTGGCCAAGCTGGAAGAAAAAGAGCTCAAACCCCTGTATGAAAAATTCGCCCGGGTGATGGAGCAGATTTCCCGGGACGGCAAATACACCATCATCCTGGATAAGCGGGTGGTGATTGGGTTTGATCCCAGTATCGACATCACCGAACAGGTCAAAAACGCCTTCGGCCGTTGATGGTTCCATGGAAAAGACCCTGAAAGAATTGGCCCAATTGGTGGGGGGCGTCTGCCAGGGGCCGGAAAATTTGAAGCTGCGCGGCATTGCCACCATTGATCAGGCGGGCCCGGAGGATGTGGCCTTTGTGGCCCGCAGCAAGTTTGTCAAGCAGATAGACGAAAGCCGGGCCGGGGCGTTTATCGTTTCTCCGGACCTGAGCCATCTCAAACGCCCCGTTATTGTCACCCCCAATCCCTATCTGGCCTACGCCAAGATTGCCACGGTTTTTGCCCCGCCCCTGCGCCGCTGGCCCGGCATCAGCAATCAGGCCTGCCTGGGAGCTAACTGCCGGATGGGAGAGGGGGTTTCCATTGCCCCCCAGGTCTGGGTCGGCGATGACGTCACCTTGGGGAACAGGGTCTCCCTGTTCCCGGGGGTCGTCATCGGCCATGGGGTGGCCATCGGCGCAGACTCGATACTCTATCCCAACGTCACGGTACGGGATGGGTGTACCCTGGGGAACCGGGTCATTGTACACAGCGGCGCGGTGATCGGGGCCGATGGCTTCGGCTTTGCCCCCGATGGGACTAGCTTCTATAAAATTCCCCAACTCGGGACCGTGGTCATTGAGGATGAGGTGGAAATAGGGGCCAATACTACCATCGACCGCGCCGCTCTGGGAGAGACCCGCATCTGCCGGGGAGCTAAAATCGACAATCTGGTCATGGTGGCCCATAATGTGATCATCGGCGAAAACACCATCATCGTGGGGCAGGCGGGGATCTCCGGCTCTACCAAGGTCGGGAAAAACGTCATGTTAGCCGGACAGGTGGGCCTGGTGGGCCACATTACCATCGGCGACGGGGCCCGCATCGGGGCCCAGGCGGGGGTGCCCAATTCCGTTCCCGCCGGACAGACCGTCACGGGCTCCCCGGCCCAGCCTCACAACGAGTTCCTGCGTACGATGGCCATCCAGAAGAAACTGCCAGAACTGTACAACCGTATTAAAGTTTTAGAAAAACAGGTGGCCGCCCTCACAGCCGGCCTGTCCAAGGAGTCTGACTCATGACGACGCCCGAGCACCTGGTTCTGGAAGAAATCATGCACTATCTTCCTCATCGCTACCCATTTCTCCTCGTGGACCGTATCCTGGAGGTGAGGGCCGGAGAGTATATCAAAGGACTGAAAAACGTCACCTTTAATGAACCCTTTTTCCCCGGTCATTTTCCCGGCAGACCAGTGATGCCCGGGGTGCTCATCGTGGAGGCCATGGCCCAGGTGGGGGGCGTCCTGGCCTATATGACCACCAGGGGACATCTGGAAAATAAATTATATCTCTTCCTGGGCATGGATAAGGTGCGGTTCCGGCGGCAGGTCGTCCCCGGCGATCAACTTATCCTGGAGATGACCACCCTCAGGAGCGGCAAGAAGGTCTGGAAAATGGAGGGCAAAGCCCTGGTGGACGGCACTATCGTGGCGGAGGGGGAATTTATGGCCGCCCTGACCCAGGAGGAGATTCCCGCCCATGCCTGAGATCCATCCCACTGCCATCGTTGATAAAAAGGCTGAGCTGGGAACTGGCGTGACGGTGGGTCCCTATAGCATTATCAACGGTCAGGTCACCATTGATGCCGATACCCAGGTGGGGCCGCACGTGGTGATCCGTCCTTTCACCGCCATC